>NZ_JBLNKS010000006.1:0-184664 GCF_048276375.1 Flavobacterium sp. ZB4R12
CTTCTCGATACTTTTTTGGCTTAACACTAACCTCTTTCAAAACAAATCCTTTCAAGCCAAAAACACTCGAAGAGACGATTGTTATCATAATCGCATAAAGTCATCAAATCCATAGCCGTCAGTTCGAGTGATTTTTAAAGCGAATAAAATCTTTATTTTATAAAAAATCCCAACCGCTTTAAAAATTGTATCGAGAACCGTTGTGCATCCAAAACTTCTCGATACTTTTTTGGCTTAACACTAACCTCTTTCAAAACAAATCCTTTCAAGCCAAAAACACTCGAAGAGACGATTGTTATCATAATCGCATAAAGTCATCAAATCCATAGCCTGCCCTGAGTTTTTATCGAAGGGTCAGTTCGAGTGATTTTTAAAAATTGCGATTAGCTATTCTAAAAAATGGTATCGAGAACAATCGAAGAGGCGGATTCTGTAACTTTAAACTTTTGACCTTAGACTTTAGACTTCAAACAAACAGCTAAACTTTCCTTATATTCCGGAACACTAACCCCATACACCCGCTTAATTTTACTTTTATCCAATAAAGAAAAGGCAGGACGCTTTGCAGGTGTTGGATAAGCCGATGAAGGAATACCGTTCACTTCACAAGTATACCCTCCAATTTCTTTAATCGTTAACGCAAATTCATACCAGCTAATTTCCCCTTCATTCGAATAATTATAGATCCCAGGAATCCACTCTGGTGCTGTAACGATAGTCATCATAGCCTGAGCTAAATCGGCTGCATAGGTCGGAGAACCAATCTGATCATTGACCACACTGATACTTTCTCGTTCCTGCAACAATCGTTGCATGGTTTTTACAAAATTGTTTCCAAACCTACTGTAAACCCATGAGGTTCTAATGATAATGGCATCAGGATTTGCTTCTAAACAAGCCAACTCACCCGCTCTTTTACTGGCGCCGTATACATTGATGGGTTGCGTTATAGCCTCCTCGGTCAATGCAACGGATGAGGTACCGTCAAAAACATAATCGGTTGAAATGTGAATTAGTTTTACCGCATTATCTTTGGCATATTGAGCAATAATGGCGACCGCTAAATGATTAATTTTATCCGCAAGATCGTGTTCGGTTTCCGCTTTATCTACAGCAGTATAAGCGCCACAATTTAAAATAATATTAGGATGAATCGCCTCCAACTGGTTCTGTAAAACCTCCAAATTATCCAATGAAACTTGGGTTCTATCCGCAAATATCCATTCAAATTGAGAACAAGTACGGGACAACACTTTCAATTCCGAACCCAATTGTCCGGTAGCTCCTGTTACTAAGATTTTTTTCATTTTTTTTATTTTTCCCCCTCGAAACACTAAATCGCAAGGTTTATTTTAAACTTAAGAAGGAATATTTTTAAGAAGTGTCTCTCTACTTCGCTCGAGATGAACAGTGGAATGGGGATTAGTGAATAAACTACATAAAACTAATAACCGATAACCATCAAAAGACAACTCACAATCAAAAACCTTTGCATTCTTTGCGCCACCTTTGTGAACTTTGCGATTAAATTAAAAATCCCTGACTACAGAAAGTAATAATTAATATGACTGTCCGTAACTAATACCAATCAATTATTCCAGCCACGAATTACACGAATTACCCCGAATTTCTATTTTAATTTTTAAAAAATTGGTGAAAATTAGTGTAATTCGTGGCTAACTTTTTTAAAAATATTTCTCTTTAGTAAATTTAGTCCGCTTAGCGGACAGTCATCATAATTAATACAAAAAGCCAAACAACCATAATGGGATTTTGTTCTGAAAGCCATACTCAATATCGTCTGAGGCGATAAAGGAATTTTCAATACCTTCAATTTGTTTTCTGGATTTATCCTTTCCGCCTATTTCGAAAACATACTTCTCATTTATCAAAAAATCACCCTTGTCAGAATACATGATTTTATGGGTATACCCGAGCTGATTTGCGAAAAATGTTTCTCTTATATTTCCAGTATTAGCAGCACTCGAAGTTAAAGCATACATCAAATTTGAGTTTTCCAAATACACTTTAAGCGGTTTCTGTAGTTTACTAATACCACCCGACTCTTTAAACAAGTTGATAGTAAGACCAATTTCAGCCAAATAATGAAAATACAAAAGCAAAGTACTCCTAGCAATTCCAATTTTTTCACTCAATTTACTCACATTAGGGATAAAAGGTACCGATTCGGAAATAATAAGCAACAATTGCTTTATTTTATGAACATAAGCCAAATCCAAACCTCGCAACAAAGGCAACTCAATTTCAAGCATCATATTAATAACCTCTTCCAAACGAGGCACGTACAAATCTAATTCTTCTTTATAAAAAGGGTAGTACCCCTGCTTGAGATAAGTATCAAAATATTGCAATGGTTTTACCTTGGCATTAATCAAAGTCGATTCTTTTGAGTGATTACTCAAAATAGACCCTAAAGTCAATTTATCAAAATGTTGTCCAGTTTCAATACTAAGATATTCACGAAACGAAAGCCCTTGCATGGTATAAGTAATAGCCCTGCGACTCAAATCAGCTCTAGCGTTCAATATTTGCAACAAAGAAGACCCTGTAAACACGACTTTTAGCATCGGGTAATCATCATAGATATTTTTCAACTCCTGCGACCAGTTGTCATATCTATGTACCTCATCTAAGAAAAGATACTCACCCCCTTTTTTTACAAAATCATCCGCTAAATCGACCAGTGTGTTATTGCTAAACCAAATTGAATCCAAAGACACATACAATGTCTTATCTAACACCTTCGTCAGATTCATTTTAATATGCTGCAAGAGCATTGTTGTTTTTCCAACACCTCTTGCCCCTTTAACCCCTATTAATCTTGCGTTCCAATTAATATCACTCCCCAAACTCCTAACGAAATCCGTTGAAGTAAGACTTAATTTAAAACGAAATTTCTCAACTAACTCTTCCATATTGTTTTGTTTACAATACAAAAATACTTATTTTTGTTCAGCAGACAATACAAAAAAAACTTTATTTTGTTCTATCAACAATACAAAATAATAAATTATTGTTCAATCTATCTAACAAAGCATGACTATTCAGGTTCGTTTTACCACTAAGAAATCAAATAATATTGCCGCAAAGTCTCAAAGACACAAAGAAAAATAACACTACGCTTTGCGTCTTTGCTCCTTTGCGAGAAAATAATACAAAATAAATTTTGCCTTTGAACTTAATCAGACATCATGATATAGAGTACAAAAACACTTGAAAATTCATTATACACTATACAATATTCGAATTATTTTATACACCCCAATAGACAAACTCTAAAATCTAAATTCTAAATTCTGAAATCTAAAACTCCCAGTCTATTTCATCAAACCCCGGCAATATTAAATCCTTTTCAGAAACAATCACCTCCTCCGGATGCACCCGCCAATCAATAGCCAAAATACGGTCATCATAACGAATGCCTCTTTCGCTCTCCTTATGATACAATTGATCTACTTTATATAGCACCGAGGCAGTTTCGCTTAAAACCGAGAAACCGTGTGCAAAACCATGCGGCACCATCAATTGCTTTTTATTTTCGGCACTTAATCCCACACTTACATGTTGCCCGTAAGTAAGCGAATCTTTACGCAAATCGACGGCCACATCCAGGATTTCCCCTTCCAAGACCCGAACCAATTTCGCCTGGGCAAAAGGATTAATCTGCAAATGCAAGCCACGAATCACCCCTCTTTTAGAAAAAGACTGATTATCCTGTATAAATTGATAATTGATACCATTCTCCAGGAATTTCGCCTGATTGTAGGCCTCAAAAAAATACCCACGTGAATCCTCAAATACGGTGGGGTTGATGATAACTAAATCTTGGATTGCTGTTTTTTCAATGGTCATGTTAATTATATATTATGACTGTCCGCTAAGCGGACTAAATTTACAAAAGAGAAATATTTTTAAAAAAGTTAGCCACGAATTACACTAATTTTCACCAATTTTTTAAAAATTAAAATAGAAATTCGGGGTAATTCGTGTAATTCGTGGCTGGAATAATTGATTGGTATTAGTTACGGACAGTCATATTATTTTTTATGACTGTCCGTAATGCGGACTAAAATCATTTCGAATACAATTTTCGTCGTTTGTACATTTATAAAGCATAAATAGTAGCCCACAGATTGTACAGATTATACCGATTTACACGGATTTTTTTACTCGGTGAATCAAACTGTTTATTTAAATCTGTGCAAAATCCGTTCAATCCGTGTTATCTGTGTGTCCTATTTTATCCTTTGGAACATATTGCGGACTGTCATATTATTTTTTTAGCCACTAATTTTCACAAATTTCACGAATTAGTGTTTAATTTTTCTTTTAAGGATAAAAATTCGTGACAAATTCGTGAAATTTGTGGCTAAATTTTTCTTTAGTATTATTTACGGATAGTCATATTATATCTTTTCAAGATTTATAATTTATTCAATTCGAAAATGAATATTAAATAGCTATTCCCAAGCTGTATCTTTTATCTCATCGTACACTTTTTGGATTCCTTCAGCCAAAGAAATTTTAGCCTTCCATCCCAAACCATTTAATTTACTCACATCCATCAATTTACGAGGAGTTCCGTCTGGTTTAGAAGTATCTGTTACGATATCCCCTTCAAAACCCACCACTTCTTTAACTAATCGAGCCAAATCCAAAATAGAAATATCTTCTCCGATTCCAATATTAACCAATCCCGCTTCATTATAATTTTCCATCAGGAACAAACAGGCTTCGGCCAAATCATCGGCATGTAGAAATTCTCTTTTCGGACTACCAGTCCCCCAAATGGTTACGGATGCATCCCCATTACGCTTGGCCATGATAAACTTTCGCAACATCGCCGGCAACACATGAGAAGTAGTAAGATCATAATTATCATTGGGTCCATATAGATTCGTAGGCATTACGGAGATAAAATTACAACCATATTGATCTCTATACCCATCGCACATTTTAATTCCGGCTATTTTGGCTATCGCATAAGGTTCGTTGGTTGGTTCCAAAAGCCCCGTCAACAAATAATCTTCCTTTAAAGGCTGTGGAGCCATTTTGGGATAAATACAGGAAGAACCAAGGAACATCAATTTCTTAACGTTATTGACATAGGCTTGATGGATCACATTATTCTGAATCATCAAATTCTCATAAATAAAATCCGCTCTATAAGTATTGTTAGCTATAATTCCCCCAACCTTAGCAGCTGCCAAAAACACGTAATCCGGTTTTTCCTTAGTAAAAAAATCAGTCACTACCTGTTGATTCCGTAAATCCAATTCAGCAGAAGTACGCAACAGAAAATTGGTATATCCCTCAGCCTGCAAAGCTCTCAAAATAGCAGACCCCACCATACCCCGATGACCCGCTATATATATTTTATCTTGTTTGTTCATGTCTGTTGAACTATATCTTTAAAATTTCTATTTTTTATTTTTATCTTGCAAAACCTCTTTTGCATTCAATCCTGTTACAACTTTTTTACCTGTTCTAGCTTCCAATTCTTGGAGAGCCACTTTGGCAACATTACCTCCTTGTTGAGCGACTTTTTTACTTTCCTCAAACGTTTCTGGATTTACGGCTTGCGAAATATCTTTAGTAGAAGCCTCCGCAAGCATATTCAAAATCAATTCCGTATTAGTTCACCCCGTTTGATAATTCTTTAATCGCTCTTTTATGTATCTTTTGCCCCATGATGTTTTTAGATATTTTTCTCTATGTGTTGCATCTTGCTGATTTAGACATCCTTCAAAATAAACCAATTTTAGCGGCATTCTATTTTTTGTAGAATTCACCTTACCCGAATTATGCTGACGAAGCCTCTCTTCTAAATCACTTGTATAACCCGTATAAAACATCCCGTCTTTCTCCGATTGTAAAATATAAATATAAAAGTACATCTTTAACATTTTAAGTCCACAAATATCTAACGGGGTCAATATTATCTCTCAGGTTTTCTTTTTTCAATCCCTTCAAAATTTTATACTCTTTAGTAGTTTTATCTGACCATGCCTTGGAAATGATATCGGTCAGTGTGGCAAATTGCATTCCTTCTTTTAATCCTCTGCTTTTCCACTCATCAGTCAGTTCTTTGCGTATTTCAATACTTTTCAGCCGCTGATTAATCCAATTTTCAGAATACCCTAATTGCAAATATTGCTCTAACGCACGGTCGATAGTTAATTCTGGATCTTGCATCTCGTCCAAGCGTTCCGAAGCTATTTGTGCCAGCCAAAGTTTGAACGGTTCCGCCTTTGGCGAAGGTATGGATTGTATCAGCCTAAAAAGTTGTTCGGTATCCGCAACATCTGTTTTATAATATTTCCCATCCGAAGATTTCATTTTCAGTTGTACGATAGTATCGTACAACTGACTTCCCTCTTTAGAAAGTTTCTTTTTTAAATCCGACCAATACCTTTTGGGAATAGAACTACCAGTCAAAACCTCAATAGCATCCACAATTGAGAAATACCATTTTTCTTGTTCTGCATCCCAAAGAGTCCTTACTTTTTTGTCTTCAAACAACTGCAATGCTTGGCATTTTGTCATAACCGAAAATTTAAAATTTTACATTTACAAAGTATGATGGTCAAATATATTGGTTTACTATTATGATTCTACTATGATTAGTATGAATTTCTTTACGCCCCCGATTACTGATAGTTATCGATACAAACTTTCGAAGCAATGACAAGCCAAACTTGAAAACTGTGACTGATCACTCGAAAACTGATCACTGAACACTTTCTCCTATTTACTCAAACTGATTCTTAATAAAATAACCCGCTTCTTTTAACATTTTTTCTTTTTGGAAATGCTCCACATCCGAGGCCATCATTTCTTTGACTAACATAGGCAAATCATATTTAGGTTTCCAGCCTAATTTGGTATTCGATTTCGTTGGATCACCAATTAACAAATCTACTTCGGTTGGGCGGAAATAGGCAGCATCAACGGCCACCACTTCTTTTCCTATTTCAATTTGATAATCAGGATTGGAACAAGAAACCACATATCCTTTTTCATCCACTCCTTCTCCTTTAAATTCGATAGCAATACCAACCTCAGAAAATGACATCCGCACAAAATCACGAACGGTAGTAGTAACACCGGTAGCAATAACATAATCTTCCGGCTCCTCTTGTTGCAAAATCAACCACATCGCTTCAACATAATCTTTGGCATGTCCCCAGTCACGGCGTGCATCCAGGTTTCCTAGAAACAAATTATCTTGTAATCCTAATGCCATTTTAGATACCGCTCTAGTAATTTTTCGAGTTACAAAAGTTTCTCCTCGCAACGGACTTTCATGATTGAACAAGATTCCATTACAAGCAAACATACCATAAGCTTCCCTATAATTTACCGTGATCCAATACGCATACATTTTGGCAACAGCATAAGGCGAACGAGGGTAAAAAGGAGTAGTTTCTGATTGTGGAACCGCTTGAACCAAACCGTACAACTCTGATGTGGAAGCCTGATAAATCTTTGTTTTCTTAGTTAAATTCAAAATACGCATCGCTTCCAACAAACGTAATGTACCAATACCATCCGCATTAGCGGTATATTCCGGGGTATCAAAACTTACTTTTACATGGCTCATGGCTCCCAAATTATAAATCTCATCCGGTTGAACTTCTTGAATGATACGAATTAAGTTCGTAGAATCACTCAAATCACCGTAATGCAATTTAAAACGTACATTTTTTTCATGCGGATCTTGGTACAAATGATCAATACGATCTGTATTAAACAAAGAACTACGACGTTTGATGCCATGTACTTCATATCCTTTTTTCAATAATAAATCAGCTAGATAGGCACCATCTTGTCCTGTAATTCCTGTTATAAGGGCTATTTTCATTTTTATGATTTTAATATATGTGTTTTATTATGTCTATTTTAATTCGTACAACAAGTAAAATTTATTTCTGTATTTGAAAAGAATGAATTGTTTTTAGTAAACCTTCTCTCGCTGATATGGGAAGTTGTTTTTTTAATTCCTTTTTAATTTTATCATTACTCACCACATAATTCTCTGTTAATTTCTGTAATCGTTCTGAATTTAGAGGCAAATACAAATAATCTCCCAATTTAGCTATTGATTTAACAAAAGAAGACTTAATATTCCAAATGCTACTTTTTTTATCTAAACTCGTTCCAAGTAATTGAATCAATTCATTGGTTGATAACGACTCATCATCTGCAACATGATAAACTCCAGACGGTATCGTTTTGTTATCTAATAACTCTTTAATGAGAAAACAAAGGTTTTCTATACTCAAAAAAGAACGCTGATTATGGAAAGCTCCCAAGGGCCATGGCACTCCTTTGACAACTAACTGATACAATAAATTCAAATTTCCTTTATTTCCAGGACCATGAATCATACAAGGTCTTAGGATATAAACTCTTTTTCCTTGTGGTAATTCCTGAGATAAAATATACTGTTCTGCTTGCTGTTTGGCTATCCCATAATGAGTTTTAGGATTAGGGACAACATCTTCCGTTAGTATTTCACCCACAGTATCTGCAACAGCTTTCACGGTACTCATAAATATAAAAACAGAAGCTTTAGATATTAAGAAAGAATCAAACAATTGTTTCGTCAATTCAAAATTAGCTTCGTAATAATCTGTTGGATGATTTACCTTTTTCAAATCGTGCGCTTTGCCTGCCAAATGAATTATCGCATCTGCTTTAAAATCAAACTGCTGGTTGGAAATATAACGCACACTCATAGCGTTCCAATCATATGAGTCTTTTAAATACTCGTGAAGATTAGTTCCTACAAAACCAGAAGCACCAGTAATTATAATTTTATTTCGCATTAATTTTTATATAAACTTAAATATGCTTCTGACATTTTCTCTCTGGCAAACAATTTCACACGTTCTAAAGAATTTGAAGAAAAATGTTCATATAATGGTTTATCGCTAATTATTTTTTCTATCGCCAATTTTAAACCTGCTGTATTTTTGGGTTCAACTGTAATTCCAGAATAATTATTTAAAGAAACGAAAGGAACTCCTGAATCTAAATTTGTATTAATAACTGGTAACCCATTTGCCATTGCTTCCAATTGTACTACGCCGAAAGCTTCCGCTTCATTAATAGATGGTAAAATAAACAAATCAGAAGAACTATAGATTTCGGTTAATTTTTCGTCGCTTGCGTTCGTAATAAAACAAACTTTATCCTTTATATTTAATACATTTACTAATTCTTCTAAATTAGACTGTTCTTCTCCATTGCCAACAATTGTCAATTTTACATCTAGAGTCTCGATTGCCTTTATTAAATACTCAACCCCTTTATATTTTCTTAATTTACCTACAAAAAGCAATTGAAAACATCTATTTTCAGGATATTTTTTACTTTCATATAAGGAATATTTTGAATCAAAACTTAATGGAATAACTTTAACTTTATGCTGATATTTTTTTAAGATATCTGACGCTTCTAAAAGTTGGGGTGATGTTACAATAATTGCATCAGCTCTTTCTAATAATTTTTCAATCATTGGATTGTAAATATGTTCTATCCAACTCCATCTGGAATTTCTAATATTTGCATGCCATGTAATTATAAATTTTTTATTACCAATTTTTTTCAAATACCTTAATAAAGTGAACTCCATGGTTGGAAAAGGATAATGATGGTGTATAACATCATTATCTTTTATTAATTTCTTTAATGACGGATATCTTAAATTTAAAGGTTGGCTTTTTAGGTAAAAAGGTGTCGCTTCTTTCACAACAACAATCCTGTTAAATAGCTTTGTTTCTTTACTAAAATTTCTTAGATGATTGTTAGAATAAACGGTAAAATTAGATTCATCTGAAATCTCAACTACACCTTCAACTATATTTTTCACAACTGATTCCATCCCACCCTGACATGGATCGTAATATTTAACTATTTGAAGAATTTTCATATATAATTTTTACTCAACTGTTTTTGCTTTCTAATTAAATTAATGATTTCCTAAATATAATTTTTTATAAAAATTAATTAACATGAAACTATTTTTTACCCAAACATTTTTTAGGATAATTCATAGTTTCAATATTTTGACAATATAGAAGCTTAAATTACAAAAAAGAGTTTTCAAAAGTTGAATCTACGGAAATAAATGTGCTTGTTTGTTCATATCTAATTAGTGATGCCAGATAAAAAATGTTTGAATTGAAAGACCCAACACAAACAGGAGCTTTTCTTAACATCTCCAATTCATATAGAAAAAAATAATAAGAATCTATTTTAGTATCTATTTCTAAATCATTGAAATCAGCTTGTAAATACCCCTCTTGATTAGGATTAGCAAATGAGCGTATATCTGCATTAGGGTAAAACACTTCTAATCTTTCTTTTATTAATTTGAAATACGAATAAGTATCCGTCATCACATAAATCTTAACATTCGTTTTATCAATTTTTTTTAATTCATCTAAACAAATATCTAAATAATTATCAACTAGCGCTGGCTTAACACCCTGACTTAAAGACTCTTCAATTTTGTCACCACCCCGTATTTGTATAGATAAGTTTGGTTGAAAATCTTGACACTTAAAATCTTGTTCAAATTTCTTAAAAACATCTTTTATTTCAAAATTATACTTCCAACAAACCTTCATTGAATTTTCAGCATATTTAATATAATTGGAAGAAAAAAAAGAATTTATCTCTGAATCTAGATTAAAATTTTTTATAAAAAAACCTGACTTCATTCCAGTTAAATAACAAAATGAATACAAAACTTTTTCTCTTCTAGTGTACTTCCCAAATAGATTAAATTTTACCAAAGATTTGAAATTTTCTACAGGAATAGTTATAATTATATTTGTTCTTTGAATAAAATCAGGAAGCTCAATTACAGAAAAAAGATTAAATTCTTTCCCAATCGAATTATTTCTATCTTGTAGAATAAGGTTATAATTATTTTGGTGGCAAAACATCGCCGACTTCAAATAATTAACAATATTACTTCCAAAGCCCCATTCCCTCGTGCAAAAATATTTATTCTTTACGGACATGTTTTTATTATATTAGTTTTTTGATTTACTATTTAAAACATCAATATATAGGGATTCTGTCTTTCTGCACATGGATTCAGATGAAAACGATATCCTATGAAAATTTTTTGTATTCTCCGAAAAATTTAAATAATTCACATCCTCAAATACGGATAGTAAATATTTAACTGCTTCGTTAATATCTCCAATAGTATATAAGAATCCCGTTTCGCCTGACTTAACCAAATCTATATTCCCTATAACCTTAGTAGCCACAACTGGCAATCCAACAGCCATTGATTCCAAAATTGCCATTGATAGACCTTCCCATCTGGCTGTAGAAAGATAAACATCCGCAGCAGCAAAATAATTTAAAGGATCCGGAACATTCCCAACAAATAGAACATTACTTATTCCTGTAGTTTTACAAAAAAACTCACAGTGACTCTTTTCTTCTCCTTCTCCTAAAATAACAAAAGTAAACTCAGGTAATTTGTCCGCTATTTTACAAAACTCAATAGTGTTTTTTTGAAAATCAAATCTGGAAGCAGTAATAATAACTTTTTCTAAAGTCCAATTCATTTGTTCCCTTTTTTCAGCTCTCCATTCAGATTTTTGATCAGCTAAAATAACCTTCGTGCCATTATTTATAATATGACCAGGTATATTAGACCAAATTTTTAATTGCTGTGCATATTCAAACTCCGTTTTCGACACATAAACAATAGCATTAATTAAAAAACTAAACAATCGTTCAAATTGAATGTAAATTTTATTTATTAAACCTATTTCAATTTTTTGATTTATTCCGTGTGGAGTATGAACAACAGGAATCCGAATAAAGATGCTCAGTAATCTACAATAAAATCCGGCTCCTTTGCCATGCCCATGCAATAAATCAATCTTATTAGTTTTAATATAATTATAAGCCGAAATAAGATAACTGATACTAAATTTACGATGTGGCAATAGAACAACCCTATTAGATGTTATTTTAAGAAATTTTCCATAATAAGATCCTCTTTCGGGACAAGCAATATGTGATTCAAATTCCAAAGGCATTCCTGACATTAATTGAAAGATATGTTCAGGCCCCCCTCCAATTTCACTAGATATTGTTAAGTGCAGTATTTTTTTCAATGGATAATTTATTTTGTTTTTTTATAGCGAAAGAAATAATGAGAACCATTAATGGATAAGCAAACATAGAAAAATAATTACTCCCACCAATGGCATTACCAAGTAATATAACAATACTGATTGAATAAATTTTATATTTATAATCATAATAGATCGACTTAATTAATATCCAAATAGATCCTAATAATAATATTAATCCTCCTTGCATAAATGAATTCACAATAAAACTTTCATAAAACCCTTCCCCTGTTGCAGCTGATAAAGAGGCCGAGCTTAATCCAAAACCTAAAAAAAAAGATTCAGGATTCTCCAACATAATTTGCACCGAATTAGAATACAGAATCAACCTTTTACCAGCTGAGCCATCTAATTCCCCTTCATTAGCAGTGAATGATTTCAAAAAAACTATATAACTTAGTAATATTAATAATATTATTGCAAAAATTGCTGATATTTTTTTAACATTAATTTTTTTAGCATAAACAATAACTATAGATAAAATTGATGCTCTTGATGTAGTACCTATTGCACTTAACATAAAAACAATCTTTTTGTAGTTTGAACCCATAACCGAAGGTATACATAAAATCAAAGCCAACATATAGCCAATTGGTACTTGTGATGATGCAGCTCCTTCAGGCTCAAAAGGAGATCTTATCCTATAAGAATCTGAACCATAAAAAAAGTTAATTATATCGAATGGATTTACTAAAATATTTAATATTATCCTTGTTATACTGAGAAAAAAAAATGTTAAATATAGAATAATAACAACTTTTAATATTTTTTGCATTTGGAAATATTCAAAACCTGTGAAACTAAGAGCCGCAACTACAAATAATAATGTTCTACCCCCAATTAAAAAACCTTCAATATCATTCTTTATGAGATAAAAAATACCTAAAAAAAATAAAAAAAAGGCAAAAAATAAATCCGCGAAAAAAATTCGTAAAATTATTCTATTTATTTTATATCGGTAACAAATTAATAACAATGCTGCAATTTCCTGAATCCCTACATTAAATCCTCCTACAGATATTTTAGGAAGTAACCAACCACAAATAAATGATATTGATATAAAATTTTTTACCCCTTCTAAAGAAATACTAAAATGCTCGTTTTTATACATTCGAAAAATAAAGTAAAAAAATATTAAAATTTCAAGATATTAACACAAAAAAATCATGATATTGATTTGAGATTACCCCCAAATTATAGCTATCATATACTTGTTTAGAAAAATCAATTTTGAAATTTTCATTTGAGGAATTTAATTTTAAATCTAATGCTTCAATTAATGTCGCTTCATCATATACAATCGAACCAAATCGTCCATTTTCTAAAACCTCATAAGCAACTTGAAAATTAAAACTTATCACTGGTTTCAAAAGAAACAAAGACTCTATGAGAACTAAACCAAATCCTTCAAATTTAGATGGATGTATCAATAAATTGGATTTTGAAATAAATTTATACGGATTTAAATCATAGCCAATTAATAACACATTTTCATTTAAAGAATATTCGTTTATTTTATATTGCAAATTATTTTTTTCATTTCCATCCCCAATAATAAGAAGCACCAAATTATTTTCAATTAAATAGTTTTTGAGCGATTGAATTAAAAAACCATGGTTTTTTAAAATTTCAAGTCTTCCTATTGTCACAATATATCTTCTTGTAGCTATGAATTCATTTACTTTTAAAGGTAAAGGTTCCTTTGATAATAATCTTATAGAATCAAAATCTATCGGATTATAAATCACATGGCATTTATTACTTCTAATTTTGAATTTATTTATTAAATCATCTTTACTTGTCTCTGAAACACAAACAATTAAATCTGCATAATTATATAAAAATTTAATTAAAAATTCAGTTATCTTAAAACTGTAATGTCTTAATGTTTTTATATAATAACTGGTAATACTATGTTCAACAATAATCAATTTAAATGAAGACAGAATTTTGAGCAATAAACAATGAATATTTGCATGAGTAAGATGTGAAACAACAAGTTCAATTTTATTTTCCTGAATAACTTTCTTAATATTATGAAGGCGAATGAAAATATTCCTTCCTGAATCAACATGTAGAATTGATATTTTACTATCAATTTCCCTTATCCAAGATGAATGAGTTGCATCGGTAATTAAAAAATAGTTATCTTTCTGATTTAATGACAACTGCTTAAGTAAATTAATAATTACCTTTTCGGCTCCGCCAACATTTAATATTGGAATATAAAAAGCAATTCTCATTTTCTTAAACATTTCTTTATAGTTAATAAATTATTTAAAGAGAATCTAATGTGTAATAAATTACAAAACATAAATAAAATTATCCATGAAAAAATATATTTCTTTGTTCGTTTCAAAATCATCCTTAAAAACAATTGACTTCTTCTGAATTTACCAATATTATTCAACTTAATTGCCTGAATCAACATCAATTTGAAATAGCTATATTTAAAACTATCCCAATATAATTCCTTGTTTTTTTTTGCATAATCTTCATAAAGTGAAATACAATCTGAAATTTTATAATTTTCTTTTATCTCAAGAAAAGTACCTTGTTGATTATGTGTCCTATAATTAATTAAACGTTCATTAACAATATATAAATCACCTCTTTGTAATATCTCAAACCACATTCCATAATCCGCAGAAGATTTATATTTGCTATTGAACTTAGAATTATCCTTATAATATTTTGACCTTGTCATGATACTTGGTGTAATCAAAAAAAATGGTCTTTGTGATAATATTTCTGAAAAGACAAGGGTAAAAGGAAGTGATTTCTTTTTTTCGAAGTTTTTTGGTAAAATAAAAGTTGAAAGTACATTATCATTATCATCTATACTATTCCCCATTGTCGACACCATACTAATATTTGAAGCATTTTCTAATACAGTAACTGATTTTTCAACTATTTCAGGTTCATACATGTCATCTGCATGATATAAAGCAACATATTTGCCATTGGCCAATTCTATCAGTCGACTCATATTATTTAGTGCCCCGATATTTTCGGTGTTCTGTTTAATCTTCCAATTCAAACGCCCATTGTAAGCCTGTAATAATTGAAAAGTATTATCTGTAGAAAAATTATCAGAAATGATTACTTCAATATTTTTATAGGTCTGGTTAATAACGGTAGAAAGCATTTTGTCGATATACTTTTCACTATTATAGGTTGGTATACAAATTGAAACTAATGGTAATTCATTCATCATGTTAATTAAATTATTGCATCTTAAATAATTGGAATATGTCTTTAAACAATTTTTTATTCAATAAGAATTGAAATAAAAGAAATAATGATATATATATAAATACAATTAATATCTTCCAAAATAATCTATATTCATTAGCGTTTAATAAATATAAACTAAGAAGCATTATCACATAAAAAAAAAGACTAATAATAAATTTATTTAAAGGAAAAGAAAGCTCAAGTTTTTTATTTTTATTTATTAAAAAAGGTAAAAAAACTAAAGGTCCCGATATCGAACCAATCAATGTCCCAAGAGCCACGCCTTCTGCTCCTAGAATTTGCACAAAAAAAACAGACAATAACAGATTGACAATAGCCTCTATAACTGTCACATACACTAGCCCTTTGACCAAATTTAAACTTGTAAGCAAGTTAAACATGACACCAACATAAGCTAAAACTAGCCCATAAGCTCCTAAAACAAAATACAAATGAGAGCCTGCATAGAGTTTGTAATCTCCCAACCACAAAAAAATAATATCCCTCGCAAATAACCAACCTACTAACCAAACACAAATAGCAATAAATGGAATGACAATAATATTAAAATTAAAAAAGTTTTGTAATTTACCCCAATCCTTCTGACCGAAAAATTTTCCATAATAAGGTATAAACACTCCATAAATCAGACCAAAAGTCATATACGCAAAAGAAAACAATCTAAAAGCAGTTGAATAAATTGCTACTTCTTGAAATCCCAAAAACTTTGAAATAATAATATTATCAGTATTCCAAACAATTATAGCTCCCATTCCAGAAGCAAACAGTGCAAGTCCAGGTCTATAAATCGCTCTAGCCTCTATTGGTTTTGGTGATTTTTGGCAATTCTTGATTCCTAAAATTTTTAAGGCATTTAAAAAACTAACACTATTAAGGATTAATAAAAGAATTCCAGATAAAACAGCAAGAAATATTAGATTTTGCTTAAAATAAACCAATGCCAGAAGTGATAGAAAAGTAATGAAAATTGTAAGAAATTCATAAATTTTTGCTACATATATTTTATTATCAGCAATAAATGCAGCACTTGATATCTGAAAAGGAATCCTCAAAATAAAGAAGACTATAAGTATTAAACTTGAAGTCTTCATTTCATAAGTAAGGCTATTCAACCAAGAAGTTAAATGTAATATTGTAAAAAAAGAAATTAAACTAAATAAAAATAATACAAAACAAATTAATAGTAAAATTTTAAATCCTTTTATTAAAATATCACATTTTTCAATATAATTATCGGATTGGCACATCAAATTAGTTACAGCAGTTGGTATACCAAAGTTTGCCATAGTTAGAAAATTAACAAAGGTTTGCAATACAATCCAAACACCATATCGTTCTACTCCTAAATAATGTAATGCAATAGGTATGTACATTATATTCATAAATACCGATAAAACTATATGTGCATATGATGACCCAATATTTATGAAAACATTTTTAAACTGCATTATTTTCTCTTTAAAGTATTTCTTTGCTCATAAATATATTGACATAACCAACGAGGAGATACTAAAGCAGGAAAATCAATTATCCAAAATGAAGGGAAAGATCTATAACAGGAAATAAAATCAAAAATTAAATTTAAATTAACTTTAAGACCTTTAGCTTTAGCTTTTATAATCTCTTTTGGATAACTACTCTTGATTATCAATTTAGCCTCTTTTTGAACTTTTTTAGAATAATTAAGTTGATTCATATTTCTAAACAATTTAATCAAATTAAGCATAACAACTAAACTACTCCCTTTTGAATCCCAACTTTTATTCAGACTTGCAGAGCGCGGGTTTTCATCTATTAATTTATTTTTAATTACTATGGATTCGAAACTATTTACAATATTCATTATAACCCCAAAATGTATCCATCCTGAATCAAAAAAAGAAGACGGATTACTATTTAGCCAAGTTTCGCGTTTTATAATATTTGAAGAAACTCCTCCTGACTGAAATTTAGAATCAATCAAAAAATTTTCTCCATTATAGAAATTATATTCATTATTTAATTCTTGATTACCTCCAACATGAATCAATGCTACTTTCGGATTAGTTTCTATTAAATTTATAATTTTATTAATTGCGCTTTCTGACGTTATTATATCATCTGCAGCAATTGTCCATACATATTTTCCGGAAGCCTTTAGAAAGATATTTTGTAAATTTCTATCGTATCCAACATTTTCGATATTTTTTAAATATTTCACAAAAGAAAATCCTTTTACGATTTCTGTAGTTTTATCCGTAGAACAGTTGTCACTAACTATGATTTCAACTCTATCTTCTATCTCTTTTGGAACATGAATTGACTTAATTGTATCTTCAATAAATGCTTCTCCATTATAGACTGGAATACCAATAGTTAATATAATTTTATTCTCTATCATAACTATTATTAACTGTTATTATTTCATCTAGAATACCCTTAAGAAGGGTATTTGAAAAATTATTATTACTAAACTGATTATCAATTTTACTGTCTATAAATTTTTGAATATTTGTTAAATATTTTTGATAATCTTGTTCTGACATTGACTTTATATATAAATAGACATCCTCAAAAGAATCAAAATCTCTTCTATCAATAAAACAATCATTCGGAATATATTTATCTATATTATCCGCACCTAAATAGATAGGTACACACCCTGCAAAAAAAGAATCAAATATTTTCTCTGTTATATATCCTGGTATATCTTTTACATTTTCATAACATAATGAGAATGAATATTTCTTCAATACAGCATTTTTCCTTAGAACACTCCCTTTATATGTCCTATATTGTTTGTTAAATATCTTAAGAGGTATTTTTAATTTATTTACCACTCTTTCAAGCAAAGAATTTCCAAGTACAAAAAAATCCCATCCTAAACCATAAAAGTCAAATTCTTCAGGGTGATTTTTTTCCATATAGTTAATTACATTTTTTCTTGAGCTATAAAGTTCATTTGAAAAATTAGAATTTTTATTCCCCGATATTAAAGTCATTAATTTTTTACTCTCTTTAAGGGAAAAAGGAATATTTATTGGGAAATTGAAAGAATAATTAATTTTAATATATTTATTGTCGTTCGTCCCTAACAATTCGTCACTCCATGTAAATACTTTTTTAAATTTACTATGATTAGAAATCATATAATTTTCAGGCATAATAATAGGGCTTTCCAAAGTAATTAAAAACAAGGGTTTACCTGATTTAACTGATTCTATATAGAACGGATCAGATTGCTTAGGCAACTCAACAAATACTATAGCATCTATTTCATTGAATTGAATATTAAATGAAGTACAAACAAAGATTTCTTTTTCTTTTGCCTTTTCTGCAATACTTAAAAAAGGAGATAATAAATCATCTCCTATTTCAGCATTTGATTTTTTAAACAATAAATTATCATCATTATATTTATCATAATAACTATGGAAAACTATTTTCATACTAAGCGTTTAAATATCCCCTAATCACATTGGCAATATAATCATAATGCGTTTCATTCAATCCTGGCCATACGCCCAACCAAAATGATTGGTTCATAATGATATCAGTATTAGTCAAATCACCCACTACTCGATGTTCGATATTCGCATAAGCGGGTTGTCTCAATAAGTTACCTCCAAACAACAAACGTGTTCCGATTTTATTTTTCTCCAAATGTTGTACCAACATGTGACGGTCGGCAGCATCGCCTTCTCTCAACGTCAACAAGAATCCAAACCATGACGGATCAGAATTTGGTGTTGGTTCCGGCAAGATAAATACATCTTCAAATTCTTTCATACGTTCGTATAAAGCAGCGTAGTTCTCTCTTCGTCTTTGTACAAATCCATCTATCTTTTTGATTTGCGATACTCCAAATGCCGCTTGCATGTCGGTCACTTTTAAGTTAAAACCAATATGAGAATAGGTATATTTATGATCATATCCATAAGGCAATGTTCCTAATTGTTGCCCAAAACGACAGCCACAAGTATTGTCTTTCCCTGGTTCACAATAGCAGTCACGACCCCAGTCACGGAAACTTTCGGCAAGCTTTGATAATACTGGATTATTGATTAAGACCGCTCCTCCTTCACCCATAGTGATGTGGTGAGCAGGATAAAAAGAAAAAGTAGAAATATCTCCAAAAGTCCCTGTTTTTTGTCCTTTGTAAGTCGCTCCAAGTGAATCACAATCGTCTTCCACAACCCAAAGATTGTATTTTTTAGCCACCCGCATCACTTCATCCAAATCAAAAGGATTTCCCAAAGAATGAGCAATCATAATGGCTTTCGTTTTAGGACCAACAGCCGCTTCCAACATATCCGCTTTTACGTTATGAGTTGCAATATCAACATCAATAAAAACAGGAATCGCCCCAAATTGGATAATCGGGTTAATCGTAGTAGGAAAACCTGCCGCAACCGTAATTACCTCATCGCCTGGTTTGATGGCACGTTCTCCTAATTTTGGAGAAGTTAAAGCATAAAAAGCAACCAAGTTCGCTGATGATCCTGAATTCACCAATAAGGCTCTATGAGCTCCAAAATAGTGGGCAAAATCTTCTTCAAATTTATTGGCAAAACGACCTGCTGTTAACCAACCATCTAAGGCGGCATCAACTCCCATTAAAATATCCTCTTCATCTAATACCTTACCTGTAACAGGAATGTAATTTTCTCCAGCAATAATGACTTGTGTCGATTTCTTTTTTGCTATTTCTCTTAAACTATTTAGGAGAGTAGCGTCTGTTAAGTTTTGTAACATCTAAATTTGTTTTTTAATAGTATTTTTAAATAAATTAAGTCGCTTCCATTGCAATTGGTTTTGCAAAAGGTTCCATTTCTGTAATGGGCCTTCCAAAAGCAATTTTAGGATAGGTGTTGGTATGTGGATCTATCATTACCTGCAACAACTGTGGCTTAGTACAATTATCATCGTTCCACAACCACTCTACTGCATTTGTAATTTCATCAGGATTTTCTATAGTCATTGCATCGATACCATAAGCAATGGCAACTTTAGCAAAATCAGGTGCATCATAGCCCCAATAAGTGGATTGGTAACGGGATTCAAAATAACTGTCTTGAAATTGTCTTATCATTCCCAAGGTCTTGTTGTTTAAAACTACAATCTTGACAGGAAGTTTATTCCGTACTATTGTTTGTAATTCCTGAATATTAATTTGCATACATCCGTCTCCAATAAGAACTACAACTGGCTCTTTGTTCAACGCAATACTGGCACCAATTCCTGCTGGCAATGAAAACCCCATTGCTCCCATACCTCCAGAGGTTAAAAAATGCTGATTTTTATTTAATTCTAATGATTGTGCCGCCCACATTTGATGGCTTCCAACATCTGCTAAATAGGCTCTTGCTTTTTTAGATTGACTAGAAAGCGAATGCATAAAAACATTTGGATTAATTCCCTTAGGGGTAAGTTCTTTGGTATCTGGCCAAGTTTGTTTTAAATCATTAATATGATTCATCCAGGAATTAGGCAAATCAAAAGAGACATTTGCAGTACATTCCTGAAATTTAGTAAAGAACACATTAAGATCCGTTACAATTGCTTTGCAGCCCTTAACACGATTATTTATTTCCGCTTTTTCACAGTCGATATGAAAAATCTTTCTGTCTTCAATAAATTTTGTATCGGCACCCGTTTGTCTGATATCTAATCTACTTCCTAAAACGATTAACAAATCACATTCCCCAAAAGCGATATTTGCCCATCTGTTGCCATAACTTCCAATAAAACCAACACGTTGCATATGATTAAAAGGAATAGTATCTAATCCAAGTAGCGTAGTAATAACTGGAACTTTAGTCTGTTCAAGAAACAGGTCAAATTGTTTTTGACATTGACTTGCTTTTATGCCCCTGCCTGCCAACACAAGCGGTCTTTTGGCTTGTTTGATGTCTTGTATTAAATTTTCTAAAACTATTGAATCAATCGCTTCTTCTGTGATTATATCCGTTTGAAAAAACTCCGGTTCTATTTGGATGCGTTGTACATCCATCGGAATATCTATAAGAACGGGACCAGGTCTTCCTTCTAAAGCGATTGCAAAAGCTTTTTCAAAAATGGCTGGAATATCATTGGGTTCGCTAATATGGAAACAAGCTTTCGTAATAGGCATTGCCATGGAAACAATATCAGTTTCTTGGAATCCCAATTGTCGTATTCCCCTGTCTCCTTTTAACTCGTGCCTATTTACTTGTCCTGTAATGAAAATAGCCGGAGTCGAATCAAAATAACAGCTGCCAATTCCTGTCAGCAAGTTCGTGGCACCCGGACCAGATGTCGCTAATGCTATTCCCGGCAGACCAGTTACTCTTGCATATCCTTCTGCAGCGAAAGCAGCTGCTTGTTCGTGATGCATCGTGATAATATTAATATCTGTTTTTTGATTCAATGAATCGAGTATATGTGTTATCATACCTCCCGATAACTCAAAAATACTTTGAATTCCTTTTTTTTTCAAAAATTCAGCTATAAAATCGGATACTTTCATTAGAATTTTATTTTTTTAAATAATAGTTTAAAGTATCCTGTAAAGCAATACTATAATCTGTAAATTCAATTTTACCTATTTGTGATGATATCTTTGTTATGTCTCCTTCGATATGCATGGATTGATTAGCACGGTAATCTAGTGCTCCAAAATTCAAAATATAATCCGGATTAATATGGTTTCTTATATCTTCTATCAAAGACTTGATAGTTCTAATTTCATTAGATGAGATATTATAAATACCAGATTGAACAGATGCAACAATAATTTTATTAATTATCACCGCAAAATCTTTAACATAGAGATAAGCGTATTTCTGCTTTCCTGAAGTAAAATCTTTCTGACTATCGACTTTCATTGATTGAATCAAAGACGGAATAAGCCAGCTTTCATTTTCTTTTTCGCCGAATAAAGAGAATAATCTTAACCAAATCCAGTCTATTTCGTTTATTTTACAAAAAGTCTTTAAAATTTCCAGACAAGCTAACTTAACACTCCCATAAGCAACCAAAGCCTCTGCAATATGATTTTCGTTAATTTTTCCGTTAATTTTTCCGTATTCTGCTTGTGACCCTAAAAAGATGAATTTACCAACACCAACTTCTTTAGCAATATCTAAAAGTTCGACCAAAAATGGAATATTTTTAGTTTGCTGGATCCAATTATCTCTTTCATTCGATTCAACACCAATCCAAGCTCCATGAATAATTGTATCAAATGAGCATTCAATTAATTGTTTTTTATAAAGCCCATCCTCATCAATATCAATCCATTGAATTTTATCTTTAAAACCATCACAACGCCAGATATCTGATTTTTTTCTCTTTAGCCCTATAACTTGAATATTATTTTTGATTAAATTTTCAGCTATATGAGATCCTAAAAATCCTGTAATACCAGTTATTAATACTTTATGCATTTAAATAATCAGTTATTTGCAACAATGTAAATTGATTAATTCCATTTTTATTTTTGACAAATTCACTATACCAGTCCATTGTCATTGAAACTGCCATTTTTGCATTCATTTTAGGTAGCCATTTCAATTCGGAAATGGCTTTACTAATATCCAGTTTCAATAGTCCAGCTTCATGTGGTTGTCCTTCTTCTTTTTCGACAATATACTCGCCTTTTCCCCAACTATGAATTGCTAGTTTTAGCATCTCTTCAACCGAAAGTGCATCGGATAGGTGTGGTCCAAAATTATAAGCTTGGCTAAATTTAATAGGCTCTGAAGCTAAATTCGCTCCCAACAATAAATACCCAATAACAGGCTCTAAAACATGCTGCCATGGTCTAACGGAGTTTGGATTCCGTATCACAACGGGATTTTCAGCAGCAAATGCTTTAGCAATATCTGGAATTAAACGGTCTTGTGACCAATCTCCGCCGCCAATAACATTTCCAGCTCTTGCTACCGCAATAGCTTTATTATGTGCTGCGTATGTTTTTATATTAAAAAAAGAATTACGGTACGAATCAATCACCAATTCAGCACAAGCTTTACTGGCGCTATAGGGATCATACCCCCCTAATCTGTCGTTTTCTCTATAAGGATATATCCATTCATTGTTATGATATACTTTATCAGTAGTAATTAGAACTACTGTACAAGGTTTTACTAATAAACGAACTCCATCTAAAACATTTGCCGTTCCAATAACATTGACTTCAAACGTTTCTGCAGGAATTCCATAAGACAAACGCACCAAAGGTTGAGCCGCCAAATGAAAAACAAAATCAGGCTGAAAACTGACAATTGCTTCTTCTAAACTTTTTTTATCTCTTAAATCGGCTATAACCGAAGTACATATTGCTTCTCCGTCAATCAAGTGAAACAAATCGTTTTTGGTTTGTGGCGCTAAGGCATAGCCTTTAACTTCTGCTCCTAAAAGCGATAATGTTTTTAACATCCAAGCGCCTTTAAAACCAGTATGTCCCGTTAAAAAAACTTTTTTTCCTTGGTAAGTTTGTTTTAGCTTATTAAATATTGCTTTTTCTACCATGTTTTCCACTTTGCATTACCAGAATTCCATAAAGCCTCTAACTCTACCCTATCTCTTAAGGCATCCATACATTTCCAAAACCCATGATGCTTGTAAGCTGCCAATTGTTGGTCTTGGGCAATGGCTCCTAATGGTTCTTTTTCCCATTGAGTGTCTTCCACATTCCCTTCAAGGTATTTAAAAATTCCTGGCTCCAAAACAAAGAAACCTCCATTAATCCACATTCCATCACCTGTCGGTTTTTCTACAAAACTATCGACTTCACCTTGGGGTTTAATTTCTAAATTACCAAAACGTCCCGGAACTTGTACACTAGTTAAAGTAGCCAATCTACCATGCGATTTATGAAATTTAAGTAATTCTAATAAATCAATATCAGCGACACCATCACCGTAAGTCAACATGAAAGTTTCGTCTTTAACATATTTTTGAATACGTTTTAGTCTTCCAGCCGTATTAGTATACAAACCAGTATCTATCAAAGTTACTTTGAAAGATTCTGTTTCCGAATAATGAACATTGATGTTATTATTGGCCAATTCAATAGTAACATCCGAATTGTGTAAATAATAGTTATAAAAATATTCTTTGATATAGGTCGCTTTATAACCCAAACAAATAACGAATTCATTGTATCCGTGCTGCTCATACATTTTTAGAATATGCCATAAAATAGGTTTACCACCAACTTCTACCATAGGTTTAGGTCTAGCTTCTGTTTCTTCCATAAGGCGAGTTCCAAAACCACCTGCAAAAATTACTACTTTCATATTTTTTTTGTATTTGTATATCGTATTTTATAAACTAAGTTTTAGAACTGCTAATTCCCTATTTCCACATAAACATTATCTGTCAAGGGATAACTACAACACAATAAATAGTCTTCTTTTTCCAAATCATCCCGATCTTTAGCCAATCCTATCATGCGCATTTTTCCTTCTTTCAATTTTCCTTTGCAGGTATTACAGCTCCCGGTTTGACACGAATAAGGCAATTCGATTCCGGCATCCAAAGCCGATTCTAAAACACTTTTCCCTTTTAGTACTTCAACTAAAGTATCGTTTCCTTGAAAACGAATGTTAACGTGCTGCGTAAGTATATCCTCAAAATCCTTTGGATCTTTTACCAATTCGAAATCTTCTGAAAAAATAGTTGCCTTGGGACATTCTAAAACAGCCAAAGCTTCTTTTATCGTGTTTTTTAAATCAACTGGACCGCAAATATAATGAGCCGTTTTTTCAATAGCTACATCTTTAAGTAAATTAAGTATGAACTCTTGGTTAATTCGACCACTTTTTACAAAATGATGCTTTTCGTCATGAGTGTATTGCGTATGAAAATGCCAAACTTTTAGTCGACTTGTATATTGCACAAGTAATTGATTAATTGTATCCAAAAATATAGTCGATTCAAAATTTTTATTTCCATAGATTAGATTCACTTGAACCAATGGATTTGAAATCAAAACTTCCTTAATTATCGATATCAACGGTGTTATTCCACTACCCACACCCCAAAAATAAATTTCGTTAATAGATTCGTCATTCGTATGTACAAAATCACCCATAGGTTCCATCACTTCTACTATGTCACCAACTTGTATGCTATCATGCACATAATTAGAAAAAACACCCTCAGGAACTCGTTTTATAGTTGTTTCTAAAAAAGCATCTGCCGAAGGAGCAGAAGAAAAAGAATAAGGTCTTGTATATTTTCTCCCGTTAATTCGGAAAGACAACGTCAGATACTGCCCCGCTTGATATTTGATTTTGCGCAAACCTGGCTGTTTGAAACAAAGCGTTATGGTATCTTGTGTTTCTTTTTTAACATCGTGAACTTTTAAAGTATAATTTTTCATTCTATAAAACAAATTACGATATTCTGTTATATCATCTTTAATATCCGTCTCACAATCAAACCAAATACCACTAAAAAACCCGCTAAAAACCCACCTAATACTAAGCCTTTTGCTTTCCCAAATTTTTCTTTCGCCAAAGGCAAAATAGGTCGGTCAATTACTTGAATCAACGGCGTTTCCTTACGCAAAGTAACTTTAGCTAATTCCGTTTGTTTGACTAACTCGGTCAAAATCGCCGTATTCGCCTGTACATCGACCTGTCTGCGGGCAGAAGGAGCACGACGTACATTTAATGCTGGATTCAAATTAAAAGTATTGTCATTGGCAACCGCCACACCCGTAATGGCTCCGTTGAGTTCACGACGAATAGAATCTGTTTGTCGTTCCAGAATATCCATATTCTCGCGCGCTTTCTTACTTTTGGTAGCGACATAAAAATCAGACACTTCTTTAACTAGGGCTTCAGTAAAATATTTGGCAAACAATTCATCAGTAGAATTAACATCTATAGTAATAATGGCTATTTTTTTATCTTTTTGCCCCACAGCCAATCCTGTTTTTGACAAATCTTGATATATCGCACCCAAGATACTGTCATGTACTCTGGTAAAATACTTGCGCTTGGTATCCGGTAAAAACTGGATAGCCTTAAATTTTGGTTTATCGTTCCATTTGTCTCTCCAACCATTATTCTGAATATACATTTCAGCCAAAGAAATAATCTTGTCATTGAAAGTAACAGGACTCAACAAAGTTTGCTCCACCATAGCGCGGGACTTGAACAACTCCGTCAAATTGGATCCGGTAAAGACACTACCTCCCCCTCCGCCAAGGTCAATACCAAACGAACTTGCCAAACCCAATGCACCTCCTAATCCACCACCTTTTTCGTCTTCTAAGGCAAAGGATAATGTAGCGGTATACACCGGTTTTTTACTAAAAGAATACATTAACCCTAAAGCAGCTCCTATTATTCCTGCCAGTACAATTATTTTCCATTTCGAAAGTAAATAAGCGAACCATGCTGCCGCTTTGTCTATTAATTCCTTTAGGGATATTTCGTCGTTTTGATTTTGTTCGTTCATTGTATCAAGATTTTACGCTTGTATTTAGTTTATTATGAGGCATTCTGTTTAAAAACGGTTATTAATAATAACCTGCTGTCTATTACTTCTTTTCGATTCTAAAACTTCAAAATTCAACTCCGGATAACTCAATGTCATTAAGTTAAGAGGTTTTACAAGTCACTTCGAGTGATTTTGAATAGTAATGCGATAGCTTTACTATTCAAAATAGTATCGAGAAGTCTTTAATATCAAAAGGTTCTCGATACTTTGTATAAATTTTCTATCGCAAATTTTTTCTCTCCCGAAGCGTCGGGACGAACTGACGAATCCTTAACTTAATAACATTGCCAGATAGCTATCGGGACGTTAATCATCATTCAACATTCAAAAAATAGTTGTCGGTTTTCTGTAGCTCTTCCCTCCCGACACTTCGGGATTGAGAGTCCCGAAGAGCTTCGGGATAGGGGTGTGTTTTAACATTTCAAAAAAAAATCAAAATCCATAAAACCTAGAACAGTAATGTAAAACCTCGTCCTTTTGGTGGTTTATTCATATCCTCAAACTTTTGAATTTCGGCTGTAAGCAGCCTTGCATATTCATTGGTCATAAATGCTTTGAAAATTTCAATATCGTCTTGTTCACGAGTCGCTATCAAAACTTCAATGTATTCCGCTTTTGACTCATTATGAACAATCGCAAGAGGCAAACCATAATAGGCTTGTATATAATTCATTAACAACCTTGATGTCCTGCCATTGCCATCATAAAAGGGATGTATGCTTACCAAATTAAAATGAGCCACAAAAGAAAGATGCAATTGCTCTAAAATTGATATGGGTTGTTGCATTTGCCCCTGAATGGCTTGTGCCATTTTTTGGGTAAGAGCCGCTACTTTATCAAAATTAGGGAAATAACTGGAGCCTGCTGTCACATTTCCTTTTCTAAAGGCACCAGTACTAGCATCAATTGTTCCAAAAATAGTATTGTAAATTCGCGCCGTATTTTTAACTACAGATGAATTAATCTCTTGTATCAATTCAGTAGAAACAACTCTTTTTGTTTTTGCTTCCTGTAAAGTAAATAACAAAGCGGCATAATGATCCGTAACCATCAAACTGTCCTGCAAAGGTTTCCCTTTGGGTGTAAGTCCATCCGATAACAAAACTTGGGTTTCCACTTCGGTCAAAGTAGAACCTTCAATCTTGGTGGAATGATGCACAATTGAAATATGATTAAACTTTTCATGGTCTATCACCTCATCAATTGCTAACGCTTTGTATCTATTGACTAATTGTACTAAATCCATTGTCTGTTTTCGTCTATTTTATGTGATACTAATGTAATCAACTATAACTATTTTGGTTGTCGAAGAACTGTAAACTGTAAACTGCGACTGAACACTGTAAACTGCTATCTGTAAAGCTATCTGAAATCTGCTATCTGCCATCAGTTGTCGGCTACTTCAATTGTTCTAAAAAAGGAGCTATTGGTAGCTGCAACTTGGAGAAAGCAAACCATTTCTTTCCTAAGTCTTTTAAGGAAGCACCTATATGATAGAGTACTTCATTATCAATGACAATAAATCGATCATGTGCCTTTTTGAACACTTCAATGGTTATCGGGGCATACTGTTGGTTGTGTTTATCCAAGTCCAATTGCAAAGGGAGCTCTATTTTATGCGTATATATCGTGGCGTCTACTTTTGGCGCTCTTTTTGAAAGCAGTACCAATACACTTTCATCACAATAATTATCTACCAGAATAATAGATTTTTTGGCCGATTTAATAATCTTGGCTATAAGTTCATAAGCATCAAAAATTTGTCCATCATAGAAAATGCCCTGATTAGGAGGCAAGTTTGTTTTTAGGATTAAATCGAACTCATTATTCTTTATTTCAAGCGAATTCACTTTTTTCTCTAATACTTCCATTCTATGGCCAATAGCGTATCCTTTTAGGAGATAGTCTTTTAATATCGCATTCGCCCAAATACGAAATTGCGTTCCGCGTTGCGACTTTATTCGATAAACAACCGAAATAATCACGTCGAGATTGTATATTTTAGTTTTATATTTTTTCCCATCTGCAGCAGTTGTCAAGGAATACTTGACAACTGAATCTTCTTGCAATTCCCCTTCTTTGAAAATATTATATGACTGTCCGGTACTTGTACCAAGCTACATCTTATGAATAAATTTAGCTGTCTTGTCATTTCGACGAAGGAGAAATCACATAACGAGAGCAACTAATGAGATTTCTCCTTCGTCGAAATGACAAAATTAATTACATTGGTATTAGTAACGGACAGTCATAAAATATTATTAATGTGTAAACTAATATTTTGTTTAGTAGCTTAAAACAGATCTACCATAAGCATTTGTGTTAGCCATACTGTTTCGTCTTCAATCCGAACGGCAATGTGGCTTGAAAGTGTATCCGATTGATATAAAATGATTTCGTTGGTATTCATTAAAATTCGGTTGTCGGTTCTCCGTTTTCGGTTAATTTTCGTCACTTCGAGTGATTTTATAAAATAGCGACAGCTTTTTTATAAAATTGTATCGAGAAGTCGGTTATCCGTTTTTCTGTTATCTGTTATCGAGTAACTGTATATAGTATTCTGTAAACTGTAAACTGCGACTGAACACTGATCACTGATTACTGAACACTGATTACTGAACACTGATCACTGAATACTAATCACTATTACCTGATTAAAGCGATGACTATTCCCGCCAAACTCGCCAAAACCCCTGCAATACTGACGAACTCACCTGTACTCATCTTTTTGACCTCTGGTTTTTCCGGTACTATAATTTGTGATCCTGGGGTCACTTTAGGATACGTTCTTATAAATAAGAAAGAACCCGCTACATCCGCTTTACCATTTGGATAAATAATATAGGCTTTTTTCTTCCACCCTTTGGCATCCACCCCACCAACAGCATTCAAATAATAATTAAATCCTTTCCCTTTAGTATAAGGAATCTCAGAAGTCAACAATACATTTCCCGCCACTTTTACGCCTTCATTGTAAGCAGCCACTTCAATTTCATCACCAGGAAATAGGGTCACATTGGTATTACTCTCCGGATTTTTAACAATGGCCTTCCAATCTACCGGTATGGTCGCAAATTTTAAATCTTCTTTTAATTTTTTGGTTAATTTGTTTTGAATACTGTCTTTTTTACCCAAATTCAAATTCACATTTTCCAACGCTTCAATTTGTTTGGCTTGAATGGGTCTCTTGATTTTTACCCCTTCTATATTCGCCACAGCAGTCAAACCGCCTGCTCTTTGGACAATATCATATACTTTATCTTTCTTGTTGGCCAAAACATATTTCCCTGCATAATGCACTGCTCCGCTTATTACTACCATTTCCGGCTTGTCATAGATGGCCATTTTACGAATATTCACTACATCAAAAGGCTGCAACTCAAAGTTTTTTAATTGTTCATTGTTGGCTGCCGTAATTTCGATATTGAACAGTTGCGCTTTATTGGGATTTGCATCATCTATTTCTTCCGATTTGATCATTCGGGCTACCTCCACTCTTTTGGAAGCCGAACCGGTCAAGCCGCCTGCCTGAACCAATAAATCATTCAAAGTAAGATTCTCATGATACTCATAAACCCCCGGATTTTTAATTTCACCGTCAATCGTTATTTTATACTCTTCCACGAAATCTAAAATTGAATACACCGTTACGACGTCTTCTTTATGCAATGCAACATCCGCTTCCAGATCCCCTTCTAAGGCTTTAGCCAAATTCACATTGACGATTTCCGTAGTCAAATCAGGTTTTAATCGTATAATCCTGGCTCTATTGCTATACGCATCTTCTTTTAACCCATCCGCTTTTGCAATCAGATCGGAAATGCGCATGCCTTCATAAAAGGAGTAGGTATCCGGTCTGAAAACCGCACCGTCAATTTTGATTCGGTTTTCAAAGCGGTTCAATATTTTCGACACACGGAACACATCCCCTGACAAAGGCTTATATGTGTTAAATTCTGCCTGTTTTACATCCCGAACTTTAAATTCTTTGTCTGTTTTTTGCAATACATTTACTGATGCCGTGTAAGCAAATTCATTGAACCCTGACGCAAAAGCTAATAAATCAGAAAATGTTTCCCCCTTCTTCATCTCAAAAATCCCGGGACGTTTTACCTGCCCTTCAAGAGTGACTCTTTGATTGTAAGCGGGGATTCGAATGACATCATTATCCTTTAAACCCACATTATCCGATTGATTCCCATTGACAAGGAAGCGATAAATATCAATGTTTTTGTATACTTTATTATCTCTCAACAACTCTATATTTCTATAACTGCCATTCTTCCCGGGGCCTCCACCTAAAAATAAGGCATTATAAACCGTTGCCAAAGAAGATATCGAATAATTACCCGGTTGTTTACTGCCTATTATAGTCACTCTAATGGTTCTGATACGGCTCAAAGTTACTGCGACTTGAGATTGCCCCGATCCTACCGTACTATATACCTTTGCAATGGCTCCTTTTATTTTTTGGGTAGCGGCTTCAATCGTCATTCCCGAAACCGGAATCTGTCCCACATATTGAATGGTTACTTTACCCTCTGTCGATACCGGCACACTGGCATTAAATTCTTGCACCCCATACACGCTAATTTGCAATTCATCACCCGGTCCCAAGACATAATTTACAGGCGTGGCTAATTTCAAATTGGGCTCAAAATTCAACGTAGGATTATCAAACAGTTCTGATCCGAAAATCAAGGCATTTAGGGTATCTTTTACTTTAGTGTTGACAATTTTTTCTTGTTTTCTGGTTAGCTCTTCCGATCCTTCACCTTTCGAGTCATCTTTTTCACCACCCGCCGAACCATTTTTTATTCCTCCCAAACGGATTTTCAATTTAGCAAACTCGGCCGCAGGCATTCCTTTTGCCAATGCCATTGGTTCCGCTTGTTCAATGGTTACATTATTAGCTTCTAACTGCGTTTTTATTTTTGCAATTTCATTATCTGATAAATAATCCACTTTTAAGGTAGTCAAATCATTGCTTTTTAACAAGTCCTGCGCTACTGTATTGGAAGATTGAAAAAGAGCAAACAACAATAAAAGGGTAGTAATTATTTTTCTCATAAGTAATGTATATTGTATTTTATGAATGTCCGCTAAGCGGACTATAGTTTTTTTAGCCACGAATTCCACAAATTTGACACTAATTTTCATATTGAAATAAAAAATCAAACACTAATTCGTGTCAAATTTGTGGAATTCGTGGCGAAATTCTTCTTTGGTATTATTTACGGATAGTCATATTGTATTTTTTAATTCGAATGTCTTTTTTAATTCGAATGTACTTTTAAAAACGTCAGTTCGAGTGTTTTTTGTGGAGTAAAACGCAACAAAAAATGTATCGAGAACCGTTTTAATTCTAATTTTCGTCAGTTCGAGTAATTTTCTCCCGAAGCCTCGGGAAGAAAATTGTATCGAGAACAAGAAAATTAGAATTAAAAACTAATTACACTCAACGGATTACATTAGTTATTTTTTAATTAAAAAAACCAAAAGAATGCAGCATTTTTATGGCTTCGCCGTGGTAAGTCCCATTGGGGTCACCAGATTTTATTACCGACTGCAAATCTATGTCAAAAGGTTTAATCAACAAATTTATTAAACGCTAAAATCACATCCGATGATCTGTATTATTTTATTTTTACTGTAACAGGTCTGGATTCTCTCTCTCCAACTGATTATAAATATTCTTAACATCTTGAGAATTCTCTTTTTGCAGAATCAAATTAGCGGTTTCCGTAGAAACGAAAATGGTATTTTTTAGTCCAACAAAAGCAGTATAATTATTGGTGCCAATAACCATATTCCCATTATTATCAACGGGATGTCCAGTGGAAACCAGATAATCATAGACGGACTCAAAAGAACCTAAATCAGACCAATCGAATGTGGAAGAAACAACCTTAATTTTTTTACTTCGTTCCATAACAGCATAATCGATGCTTATAGAAGGTATTTCCAGCGAAAGGGCTAAATCTAAATTCCCATTGACATTACTGTCCCAAGCTATTTTGGATTTTTCGTATACTTCAGGTTTAAACGCTTTTAATTCTTCCAAAAACACTCCTGCTTTGAAGCAAAACATGCCGCTGTTCCAAAGAAAATTTCCTTTGGCAATAAAATCCTTTGCCGTAACTTGGTTTGGTTTTTCCCGAAAAGAAAGCACATCATCCCCTTTGCGTTCAATATACCCATAACCGGTTTCAGGCTTCGTAGGAATAATTCCGAAAGTCACAATATAGCCTTTTGAAGCTTTATCTATCGCTTCCTTTATCGCTTCTTCATATTGCTCCATTGCATCAATAATATGATCCGATGGTGTGACAATTAAAATAGCATCCGGATCAGAAGCAAAAGCAGCAAAAGCTATTGCAGCAGCCGTATTTCTGGGGGTTGATTCTATTATGTCTATATAGGGAGTACTTGATTTATCCATCACTTTTCTGCTCAGGTGGCAATTATCAATATTGCCTACTACCATAATTTTGTCCGCTATACTACGATTGCGTTCCACAGTCATTTCAAACAACGACTTACCATCAAATAAATCGAGATACTGTTTGGGTTGGCTTTTTCGTGATAATGGCCATAACCGGCTACCTACTCCACCGGTAAGAATCACATGTGTAATTGAAGGTTTATTTTCCATGCTTTATTTTTAAATCTTTGCTATGTATGCTTTTTTGATTCTATACAATTTATAATCTCCCATCAACTGCATCACCCAAAATCCCTTTTACGTCATACAGCAAGCTATTAGTATTTTGTACTAACGACAAATTGATCTCTAAAAATTGGTTATGTGCCACTCCTAAAACTACCGCATCAAATTTTTGATTCGGCAATATATTGATGGTTATTAAACCATATTCTTTTTCAACCTCAACAGGATTAGCTAAGGGATCGTATGTAGTTACTGTAATTCCATAATCCGTTAAAGCAGCGATGACATCCACAATTTTTGTATTGCGAACATCGGGACAATTCTCTTTGAAAGTGATTCCAAGCATCAGGAGCGTAGCGCCATTAACAGAAATTCCTTTTTTAATCATCCCCTTGACCACTTGTGAAGCCACATAATCACCCATGCTGTCGTTCAATCGTCTTCCTGCCAAAATAATTTCAGGATGATAGCCAAATTCTTGGGCGCGTTGGGCTAAATAGTAAGGATCTACCCCGATACAATGCCCGCCAACCAATCCCGGTTTAAAAGGCAAAAAATTCCATTTGGTTCTTGCTGCTTCCAAAACGGCATGGGTATCAATATTCATTAAATTGAATATTTTAGCCAATTCGTTTACAAAAGCAATATTGATATCGCGTTGTGAGTTTTCAATTACTTTGGCGGCTTCGGCAACTTTTATCGAAGGCGCTAAGTGTGTTCCTGCAGTAATGACTGATTGATATAACTCATTTACTTTTTGTCCAATTTCTGGTGTAGAGCCTGAAGTCACTTTTAAAATCTTCTCTACGGTGTGTTCCTTGTCTCCCGGATTAATTCTTTCAGGTGAATAACCTGCAAAAAAATCAACATTGAATTGTAAGCCGGAGACCTTTTCCAATACCGGCACGCATTCCTCTTCGGTTACACCGGGATAGACAGTAGATTCATAAATTACAATATCTCCTTTTTTCAAAACACTTCCTATCGTTTCGCTCGACTTGTATAAAGGAGTCAAATCAGGACGATTATTTTTATCCACCGGAGTGGGAACGGTTACGATGTAATAGTTACAGTCCGCTATATCAGCTAAAACTGAAGTACAATACAACCCAATGGCATCACCGGGTTTTTCCAGCAATACGTTTTGCAATACTTCGTCGGTTACTTCAAATGTGGTATCAGTACCGGATTGCAAGGAAGCGACTCTGGTCTGATTGATATCAAATCCTACAACAGCATATTTCGTGGCAAATAACCGAGCCAGTGGCAAACCCACATAACCCAAACCAACAACTGCTATTTTTATATTTGACCTCATTTATTAAACCAATTTTAATCAACTATCGTTAATTTCAATCCACCGCTTCGCGATTCCAACTCACAGAAATGAGTCGAAATCGGGATAATTTTTGTGTGCAAATATAGTCACAATAAACTATTCTTTCTAAAATTTTAAGCCATCTGGAATCTCAAAATACGAATAACAAGAATAAAAAACAGGTAATCAACTAATAGTCAATTAAAAAAAGGAAATGAACGGCCTGTTTTCTTTAAAAAATCACCTAATTTAGTGATGCCAAAAATGCTAAAAAAGAGGTATTCTAAGCAATAATACCATTTACGTTTAGAATTTACTGGAGTATATTTCTATAAATTTGTCATTGCTTCGTCGGACACGAGCGATCAATGTCATTAAGTTAAGGATTCGTCAGTTCGTCCCGACGCTTCGGGAGAGTAATAATTTGCGATAGAAAATTTTTACGAAGTATCGAGAACCCTTACGTTTTGAAGGCTTCTCGATACAATTTTAAACATTAAAGCTATCGCATTAATGTTCAAAATTACTCGAAGTGACGGTTGAAACAGCTTAACTTAATGACATTGCACGAGCGATAGCGAACTGGCGAAGCAATGACAAACAGACGGCTTATTTATTCCAGTAAAAACAAACTTAAAATGGTATTACAGGAACGCATTCCCCTCTTGAGAGTCCCGAGGCTTCGGGTTAGAGGTGTGTTTTATCATAACACCTTTAGAACTTTAGAACATCCTATATAAAGACAAAATCATTCAATTTACCTATACGCATTCCCCTCTTGAGAGCTACCGTCTGGACACAAATATTCAGACGAAATTTTAGCCGCGAATTTCACTAATTTTCACGAATTAATTAGAGTAAATTAGTGAAATTCGTGGCTGTCTTTTTTATAATATCATAAAATCTCTGCAAATCTTTTTAATCTGTGTCCTATTTTAAACCTGTGTCCAGACGGTAGCTCTTGAGAGTCCCGAGGCTTCGGGTTAGAGGTGTGTTTTATCATAACACCTTTAGAACTTTAGAACATCCTATATAAAGACAAAATCATTCAATTTACCTATACGCATTCCCCTCTTGAGAGCTACCGTCTGGACACAAATATTCAGACGAAATTTTAGCCACGAATTTCACTAATTTTCACGAATTAATTAGAGTAAATTAGTGAAATTCGTGGCTGTCTTTTTTATAATATCATAAAATCTCTGCAAATCTTTTTAATCTGTGTCCTATTTTAAACTTGTGTCCAGACGGTAGCTCTTGAGAGTCCCGAGGCTTCGGGATAGGGTGTGTATTTATTTGTATTTCATTTTCAAGACACATCCCAATGATTCCAAAACAAGTACATAATGGGTGTTATTTACTTCTTGAACAATGGCCGTCTGCGTTGAAAACGGCCCTGAATCCAATGCTATCTTGTCACCAACCTGAAACGGAACTACTGAAACTTCACAACTATCGGGTCCATCCAGTCCTTTCTTAATGATATTAATTTCCTCATCCCTCACAATTGCAGGTTTCCCCAGCCAAAATAAATAACGCACTACACCAACTGACTGAAACACTAAATTTCGGTCAGTGTCTGGTAATTGAACAAAAACATAAGAATTAAAAAGTGGCACTTCCACCTTTTTTTTTCGATCAGACCATTGACGTACTACAGTAATCAAAGGACAGTAGCATTCTATTCCAAACTTTTTTAATTGTTCCGCTACTTTTTTCTCCCATTTAGGCTTTGTATAAACGACATACCAATTCATCTTACGTGTTGTATTAAAATAAAAAGATGACCCTTTATTTATTTGTACTTTCTTTTGAGTATTGTTTATAAAAAACAATAATGTACATGTAGATTCTTAAATCAATTATTATTATAACCCGTTGAGGTGTAATTATTAAAAACGTCAATTCGAGTGTTTTTTGTGCAGTAAAACGGAACAAAAAATGTATCGAGAATCGTTTTTAATGAAATTTTTCTTGTTCTCGATACGATTTTCTATCGAAAATCACTCGAACTGACGAAAAATTATCATCAAAAACTAATTACACCCAACGGGTTATTATACTATAAATGTATCCTTACTTATGAGCCTATCCCCTGATAAACAAACCCAATCGCTTCCAGAGCCGGACCATCAAGGATGTTTCTTCCATCAAAGACAAACGCTGGTTTTTGCATGGAATCATATATTTTTTGCCAGTCATACTGAACGAATTCATCCCACTCAGTAAGTATCGCTATAGCATGTGCGGCTGCACAGGCTTCATAAGGATCATCAAACGACATAATACGATCTGAATTGGTTGAGGCCGCTCTGGTTTCCAAATAATTTAAATCCGCCAGCACTTTCTTTCTGGACACTTTAGGATCGTATACCGCAATTTTCGCATGCTCGTTTATCAAATCATCGGCAACATAAATGGCTGCCGATTCACGGGTATCATTAGTATCTTTTTTGAAAGCCCAACCCAGAAAGCATATTTTTTTATCAGAAACGGTATTGTAAAGTGTTTGAACGATATTATTGGAGAAACGCCTCTTTTGATGATCATTCATTATAATTACCTGTTCCCAGTAATCGGCCACTTCGTTCAATCCATACGATTTTGCAATGTAAACCAAATTCAATATGTCTTTTTGAAAACAAGAACCCCCAAATCCAACCGATGCTTTCAGGAATTTCGGTCCTATTCTGCTATCCATTCCTATGGCCTTGGCCACTTCATTTACGTCAGCGCCTGTTTTTTCACAAAGCTCTGACATCGCATTAATAGAAGAAATTCGTTGTGCTAAAAAGGCATTGGCAGTTAATTTTGATAATTCTGACGACCATACATTAGTGGTCAATATTTTATCTGCAGTAACCCAATTCGAATAAACGCCAACAAGTGCTTGTATCGCTTTTTGTCCTTCTTCCGAAGGATCTCCACCGATTAGTATTCGATCCGGATTCAATAAATCCTGAACTGCAGTTCCTTCTGCCAGAAACTCCGGGTTAGAAAGAATTTGAAACTGAACCCCATTACCGGTATGGTCCAGAATACTTTTAATAGCTTCAGCAGTTCGTACCGGAAGTGTTGATTTCTCAACAACTATTTTATTGTCTTTTGCCACATTGGCGATTTGCCTGGCACACAATTCAATATATTTTAAATCAGCAGCCATCCCTTTTCCTTTACCATAGGTCTTTGTAGGCGTATTTACGGATATAAAAATGATTTGAGCCTCATCTATTGCTTTTTCCACATCGGTGGAGAAAAACAGATTTCTTCCTCTGGCTTCTGCAACAATTTTATCTAATCCAGGTTCATAAATGGGAATATTGTCTATATTTTCATCGTTCCAAGCCGCTATGCGTTCTTCATTCAGGTCAACTACAGTAACTTGTATTTGTGGACATTTTTGGGCAATAACTGCCATTGTGGGGCCACCAACATATCCAGCGCCGATGCAACAAATTTTTGTGATTTTCATTTTATAATTTTCAATTCGCAAATATACTTTATTTCATCAACCTCCTTTTTCCAAAAAAAGGTTTTTTATTTAAGATTATCCCAATACCAATTAATCGCTTCTTTCAAACCTGCTTGCATGGAATATTTTGGGTTATACCCCAATAATGCTTTCGCCTTATCAATACTTGCTAAAGAATGTGGAATATCACCCGCTCTATTCGGTCCATATTCTACTGCAACATTCGCTATCCTTTGATCATATTCAGACAAAAATTCTTTCAAATAATCAACCAGATTGTTTAACGTATTTCGATCCCCATAGGCTGTATTATAAACAGTGTTGACTGCTTCAGGATTTTTTGCCAGCATCGCCAACTCGTTCATTTGAATCACATTATCAATATAGGTGAAATCACGGGAATAGTTTCCGTCACCATTTATTTTTGGACTTTCCAATTGCATGAGTTGCATTACAAATTTTGGAATAACTGCCGCATAGGCCCCATTAGGATCTTGCTTTCTTCCAAAAACATTAAAATAGCGCAGCCCGATAGTTTCCAGACCATACGTTCTGCTAAAATTTTCTGCATACAATTCGTTTACATACTTTGTTATTGCATAAGGAGAGAGTGGTTTCCCAATTACGGCTTCTACTTTTGGCAATCCAACGGAATCCCCGTAAGTCGAGGAACTGGCCGCATATATGAATCGTTTTACTTTGGCATCACGAGAAGCCACGAGCATGTTTAAAAAACCAGAAACATTGACATCATTGGTAGTAACCGGATCAATTATAGAACGTGGTACGGAACCTAAAGCTGCCTGATGCAGCACATAATCTACTCCCTTTACCGCATTTTGACAATCAGTGGCATTACGAATGTCTCCTTCGATTACACGAAAATTCGGATTATTGATAAAATCCTTTAAATTATGTCGGTATCCTGTCGCAAAATTATCCAAACAAACCACGTCATGTCCTTTAGACAAAAAATATTCGCAAAGATTAGAACCTATGAATCCTGCACCTCCAGTAATTAATATGGTACTTTTTATTTCCTCTATCATCTTTTTTAATTTAGAACAATCAATTACTTCGTTTGTTTTTTACGAAATTTATCCACTACTTTTTCAAAAATATTTTTGGGCCTGTCCTCTTCATGATACCCACTGGAATAGGTTCCGTATCCGTAACCATAACCATATCCGTACCCGTAACCTGCACCGTATTTAGCTTTATTCTCAAACCCGTTCAAAATAATACTGGTGTTATTCAACTCTCCGCGCTTCACTCTGTTGTTCAGCAGCGTAATCATTTCTTTTTTAGTAAAATTCTGTCTCACAATATATAAAGTAACATCACAATACTGGGCTAATTCCAGGGCATCGGATACCAAACCAACTGGCGGTGTATCCAATATAATATAATCGTATTTCTTCTTTAATTCATCAATTAACTCTTTCATTCCCTCGCTCATAATCATCTCAGCCGGATTAGGGGGAACTGGCCCGGAGAGAATAACATCCAGAAAAGGAATGTGAGTGTGATTTATGATTTCATCAACTGTTTTATGCTTAATCAGATAATTTACAACTCCAACTTCATTGGACAAATTAAATTCAGTGAACAGCTTAGGTTTTCTTAAATCAAGACCAATTACTACTGTCTTTTTCTCGCTTAACGCAAATACTGTTGCAATATTTACAGAACAAAATGTTTTCCCTTCACCACTCACCGATGACGTTATCATTAGTGTCTTGGCTCCGCCCACATTTTGCTGTTTATATAAAAACTGAAGTGAAGAGCGAATGGCTCTAAAGGATTCAGATAAAGCCGATTTAGGTTTGTCATATACTGCTAAATTAGTGTCATCTTTACTCAGTCCAACGACTCCTATTAAAGGGATTTGTGTCAGCTTACTGATATCCTCCGTATTTTGAATCGAATTATTGACAAAGAAAATGGCAAATACAAAAAGTAACGGAAACAATATCCCCAGAAACAATGCCAACACATAATTTACGGATGTTTTTGGTCCAATAAGCCCACCACCAACATCCTTTGCCGGGTCGATAAAATGAATATCTGACAAATTTGCTGCTTTAACAATATCGGCTTCACTTCTTTTTTGAAGAAATGTGCTATAAATATTGTCGCTTAAATCATATTTTCTTTTAATTTTTATTAACTCTTGCTGGTCTTCCGGAAGTTGTTTTATAGTGCTTTCCGTTTCATTAATTTTACTGCTAACCATTGCTAAATCATACTGCAAAGAGGCTTTTGCCGTTGCTATGTTTTCTAACAGCACTTTTTTAACAGCTTCCATCTGATTGTCAAAATCCTTGAATATCTTGTCACTTTTTACCGCATAAGCCATTTCAGATCTTTGGGTAGACAAAGCAATCAATTTTGAAACATTTACAACAACATTAGGATCTTCAATCCCAGCCACTGATGGCGCTGGAAGTTTAGAATAGTCAACACTATTCTTTAAGTATGCTTTTAATGAATTATAATAGGCCAGTTTACGCGTAACTTCGTCTTTCTTGACATCAAACTCCAGAATCTTATCCGAAAACTTAGCTCCGCCCTCTTCTATATCATAGATGTTTTTATCTTTTCTAAATGATTTCAGTTCATTTCCTGTTTCCTTTAGTTGGGATTCCATTGTAACCAATGTGCTGTCTATAAACGCAATGGTATTAGTTGCAAATTGATTTTTGCTGTCCAATTGTCTTTTTATAAGCATTTTTACAGTCGAATTCAAATATTCAACCATTCTCGCTTTATTAGTTCCTTGCATACCCAAGGTAATTATAGACCCCCCTTTATCATCTGATTTAACATTTATCCCTTTGTATGAAGATACTGTCCCGTCAAAATCATTAAACCGTACAAAATATTCATTCCCTTTATAAAAACCTGGATTGTCTTTTATTTGCAATTTCCAATTTAAAAAAGGTAATGCTACCTGCTCTCCTACGGTATATCTTTTTACAAAATCACCCGTTTCAACAGCAGTATTGCTGTATGAATTATTAGAATACGTTATTAATGGCGCCTTTTGATTTGCAAAAGGAATTCTGATTTCATATACATTTTCACTCAAAAATTTAATCCTAATCAGATTTCCTGCTAATTGACCTTTTGATTTATCAATAGTTACATAGAAAGGAACAGCACCATAGGCATCTTCAAGAGTGTATTTTCCCTGAACTAAATAGTTAATATAATATTGCAGCTTATCAACAACCAACTCATTATGAGATCTGGATTGCAACGTAGTTGAAATGGTTTGAACCTGATCTGAAGTTCCACCCCAATTAAAAACCAAACTGGTATTAGAGGTAAAAAGAGGATTACTTTCTTCCTTTACAGAAATAAGCGTTTCCATACCGTAAATTTTTGCTTTACGAATATTTACTTGATAGGCAATCGTGAAAGTGATTAATAAGCTCAGCAAAAACCATTTCCAATAACTTCCGATTTTTATCAAGAATCCCTTAAAGTCAAAACTTACTTGGTTTTCAAAAATCGAAAAATCTTTTATATCTAACATTTTTTGAATTCTGTTTTAGTTTTTTAATAGTAAATAGGTAGTTGTTGCCAATGATAACAGTGTAATAATGGTTCCCAGCGATTCTATTCCTGTTTTTCCGGTTCCCCAAGTTTTTTGTTTGAGTGGTTTTACATAGATATAATCATTTGGTTGCAAATAATAATAAGGCGATTGCATCACATTTATGTCTGTAAGGTCTAAATCCTGCATTTGAACTCCAGTGGGCGTTTTTCTCATGACAGTAACCGCTTTTCTGTTTCCGGTTATAGTAATATCTCCCGAATTTGCAACAGCTTCCATGATAGTTACATGTTCTTGAAATAAAGTTTTAGTTCCTGTACTCCCCACTTCTCCATTGATAGTATATCGGAAACCCGCTAATTTTACGGTCACAAAAATATTAGCTTCGGTATTGAAATATTCCGCTAATAATTGCTTCTCAATTCTGACTCTTATTTCATCCAGGGTGTAACCAATAACATTTAACTCTCCCAAAACCGGAACTCTGACATTCCCATGATCATCCACCGTAAAACCATCAAAATACAATCCTGACTCTGATTTACCCCCAGAAACACCTTCATTTGTAGGGCTAAAAATAGCTGCTAATTTTGGATCTATTGCTTTTATGGTGATACTCAAAACATCATTAGTTTGCAATCTGTAAGGCTTTGATTCCACTGCAGAAATAGAAGTTCCTTCTTGTGAGTTATTCTTTTTCTGAAGATAAATTAAATCCTGGGTTGGAATACAAGAAGAAACCATCACACTAATAATTAGCAACAAATAGAGTACAGATTTGCTCATTTTCAATATTTTTAAAGACAAATATAGCTTTTCATTTACGATTTAAAAAGCATCGCTATTCATTAAATGGATTAATTATTTTTAAAAGACTTTTCAAAAGGAACTCTTTGCAATATACTTCTTCCCAAGGTAACTTCATCAGCATATTCCAGTTCATCACCCACCGAAATTCCTCTCGCAATTGTCGATATAATTATTTCGCAATCAGCGATTTGTTTGTAGATATAAAAATTAGTGGTGTCGCCTTCCATGGTGGAGCTTAAAGCAAAAATGATTTCGTTTACGCTTCCTGATTTTACTTTTTCGACCAATGTAGTAATATTTAACTGACTGGGTCCAACGCCGTCAATAGGCGAAATTTTACCTCCCAAAACATGATAAATTCCTCTAAATTGACCTGTATTTTCGATAGCCATTACGTCGCGGATATCTTCTACGATACAAATGATTTGGTGGTTTCTGCTTTTGTTGGCACAAATTTCACACAGCACACTATCCGAAATATTATGACAACTGTTGCAATACTTAATATCTTCCCGCATAGCGACCAAAGCCTGCGACAAAAAACCCGTTTGTTCTTTGGGCTGTTTCAATAAATGCAACACCAATCGCAGCGCCGTTCGTTTACCAATTCCCGGCAACTGAGACATTTCATTGACTGCTTTTTCTATTAATTTAGAAGAAAATTCCATAAATGCAAATGTAGTAATTTGTTTATTTGTTTATTCGGTTAAATGGTTAAACGAATAAAACAGTTAATCAAATAAAACGATTAAACAAAAAATCGTATTTTAGACACTTTAAACTCGAAAAATGACCCCCAGCACCATTCTACTACTTATAATCGTTTATTTTGGAATTTTATTTTACATCTCTCATGCTGTAAGCAAAAAAGACAGTGGAAATGATGCGTTTTTTAAAGCCAATAAAAACTCAAGATGGTATTTGGTAGCCTTTGGGATGATTGGAACGGCACTTTCCGGAGTGACTTTTATTTCGGTTCCGGGAGAAGTGGGCGCACCAAGCGGCGAACAATTTAAGTATTTCCAGTTTGTCTTAGGAAATGCTATTGGTTTTGTCATTATTGCAAAAGTGCTGTTGCCATTGTATTATCGAATGAATTTGACTTCGATTTATGGTTATATCGAACAGCGGTTGGGAATTTATTCCTACAAAACAGCAGCGACTATTTTTCTAATCAGCAGAACGATTGGTTCTTCCTTTAGATTGTATCTGGTTGTGATCGTTTTGCAACGTTATGTTTTTGATTTTTATGGAATCCCGTTTGCTTTTACGGTTTTGATTTCGCTGGCTTTAATATTTGCTTACACGTATCGAGGTGGATTAAAAACCATTATTATTACAGATACTTTACAAACCTTTTTCTTAGTTTCTTCTGTCTTTTTAACGATTTTCTTTATTTGCAGCAGTTTAAATCTGAATATTTTTGAAGCTTTTGAGGAAGTAAAAAACAGCAATTATTCTAAAGTATTCTTCTTTGACGATTTTGTATCGAGTAAATTTCATTTTGTGAAACAGATTCTTGGAGGAATTTTTGTAACCATTGCCATGGTAGGTCTCGATCAGGATTTAATGCAGAAAAACCTGAGTTGTAAGAACATTGGCGAAGCCCAAAAAAACATGTTTACTTTCACTGGAATATTTGTACTTATCAATATCTTTTTCCTTAGCGTGGGTGCTTTACTTTATATTTATGCCAATAAAAACGGAATTGAAGTGCCAACCGATTTAGTTACCGGAAAACCCAGAACCGATTTACTTTTCCCAGAAATTGCTTTTCATCATTTGGCATTAATCCCTTCGGTTATTTTCTTGTTGGGATTGACAGCGGCTACCTTTGCCACAACAGATTCCGCCTTAACGGCACTTACGACTTCGTTTTGTGTTGATTTTTTAGGAATGGATAAAGCAGAAAATGTAAACAAACCAAATATAGTACGAACCAGACATTTTGTTCACATTGCCTTTTCGTTTTTGATGTTTCTGGTAATTGTTTTCTTTAATGCGATCAATGACAGCTCTGTAGTAGGAATGATTTTTAGGGTTGCTTCCTATACGTATGGTCCGCTTTTAGGGTTGTATTGTTTTGGATTGTTTTTAAAGTCAAAGACTGTTAAAGACAAATTTGTTCCTATAATTTGTTTCTTATCTCCTGCTGTAACTTTCCTTATCAGCGAAAATTCGAAAGCATTGTTTTTTGGATATGTATTCGACAACGAACTGATTATCGTAAACGGACTAATCACTTTTCTTGGATTGTTATTGATTAGCAAGAACGCCACTTCAACAACGCGGTTTTAGATTTTTAGCCCATCCCGAAGTTTCGGGAGGCAGCGGCATCCTTTCCCGTCCTGAACTTGTTTCAGGATCCTGAAACAAGTTCAGGACGGGAAAGATATAGCGAACAGCTGACACGAGCGAAGCGAACTGACGAAGTAAATAGCTCCAAAAAAACTAATATTGATTGGTTGCCAACATAACCAGCGTACACCCTATCTCGACTTTGATATCATTTAATTTCAACAATTGAAAGAACTCCGGATTCTCAGTACCCGGATTAAAAATAACACGTTTTGGTTGTGCCTCAACGATATAATTGTAGTAATCACGCTGACGTAAAGGATTTAAATAAAGAGTAACTGTATCGATATTTTTTAATGGAATAGCTTTAGTTTGGATTTTTATTCCTGCCACTTCACCTGCATTTTGACCTATGGCAAGAACCGAATGCCCTTTATTAACCAATTTTTCAATTGCTAAAAAAGAATATCTGCTCGGTTTTGTTGAAGCTCCAAGAACCAGCGTTTTTTTATTTTTTATCATTTTATGTAATTATATTTTGCAAAAGTAATCAAAAAGGTTCATGAGTTTAGCAATTATTAGGTTTAGTTACAAAAGCAATCAAAACAATATCCTAACATTTGCACCTTTCATAGCGCAAAAAAAAAGAGTATTTTTGCAGCATTAAATCAGAATAACATGGATCTTTTTATTTACCTGTTTGTTGCCCTTTTTTCAGTATTAAACCCTATTGGAACGGTTCCTATATTTGTTGGTCTCACGCAAGACGACACTAAACTGGAGCGTTCCAGAATTTCTTTATGGACTGCGATAAATGTTTTTGCGATACTGATAATCTCCTTTTTTATAGGACAATATGTTTTGATATTTTTTGGCATCAGCATTGACGCGCTTCGAATTGCAGGGGGAATAATCATTGTGAGTTCCGGATTTTCATTGCTTTCAGGGAAGTTCAATAAAAAAAGAGGCATTAATAAAAAAGTGGAAACCGATGCCCAAAAAAGAAATGATATTGCCTTGACACCTCTCGCGATTCCTATGCTTGCGGGTCCCGGGTCCATTTCTTTACTTATCGCATTTTATCAGGAACACAACGCAACCAGCGATATTATCATATCTTCACTGGCCATTCTTGCTATCGCTATTGCTATTTTTATTATTCTTAGAAGCGCCCATTATTTAGCAAAAATACTTGGAGCATCCGGAATAGTTGCAATATCGAGAATCGTTGGTTTTATCGTAATTGCAATTGGAATTCAATATATTGTTAGTGCTATTATCAATATTATTAAAGGCAATTTAATATAAATACAACATTTTTTTAACTCTGACAAGGCTGAGAACCTTGTCAGAGTTAAAAAATTAATTTTTAGGCAAGAAAATTTCTGCCATCATACATCTGGCACTTCCACCGCCACAAGCCTCGATAGTATCCAAACTGGAACTTAAAATTTCAGCGTGTTTTTCCAGTTGTTCAATCTGTTTTGGCGTTAGACTTTGATGTGCAGCTGCACTCATAACCAAATATCTTTTATCATTTGCGCCACGAACTTCAAGCATATTTCCTGCAAAATTGTTCATTTGGGCTTCGGTAATCAGAATGATTTCTTTTCCGTTTTCTTTTAGATTCTCCAAAACCATTTTGCGTTCTTTTTTATCATCGATGCAATCCGCACAAATCACCGCAAAAGTTTCTCCCACGCACATCATTACATTCGTGTGATAAATCAGTTTTCGCTCCGAATCGACTGTTTGAAAAGCTTCAAAAATTACGGGTGCATAATCAAAATCTTCACAGAATTCGATAAACAATTCTTCATCAGCTCTGGGAGATAAAGCACAATACGCTTTCGCATTGGCTCTGTCCAGAACTAAACTCCCTGTTCCTTCCAAGAAAAAACCATCTTCCTCAGCCGATGTGTAATCCATTATATTATTGATTACAAAACGGTTGTCTTCCAGAATATCCAAAATATCTTCACGACGTTCCTGACGACGGTTTTCGGCAAACATAGGATACAATGCTACATCCCCGTTTTCGTGAAAAGAAACCCAATTGTTTGGAAAAATGCTATCCGGTGTATCTGGATTTGAAGTGTCGTCAACAACTGTAACGTCAACACCAACTGCTCTTAATTTCTCAACAAAAGCATCAAATTCTTGTTGCGCTTTGGCATTTACGGTTGCCGGCAAAAGTCCGTCTAATACTTTTTGGTAATAATTGTTTACTGCCGTTTGTTCGTTCATTCGAAACGCCACCGGGCGAATCATCAATATGGAATTTGTTGTCTGTTTCATTTTTTATTTATTTTTTTGCAGAGACGCATAGCAGTGCGTCTCTAAAGTAAATTTAATCTCTAATTAAAGGTAAGGTAGAACATCGCAATAATCCTTCTTGTTTTGCAATTTCCGCATAGGGTATTTCTTCCACTACAAAATCATTGGCTCGCAACCAATTGTTTAATCTGGTAAAGTTTTTTTCGGAAACAACAACATTCGTATCTATGGAAAAAACATTAGAATTCATATGATACATTTCGTTTCTTGTAATGTGAAACAAGTTTTCTTTTCCAAAAAGATTCACAAGAAACATGTAATCTGCTTCTTCGCGGAATCCACTTTTGTAAATAATTCCTTTATCATTACCAACAGGCTGAAAACAACAATCCAAATGCAAAGCATTGTCACGGGCTTCAATTTTTGATTTCACTAAATCGAATTCTTTAACAATTTTATTTGGAAATAACTCTTTGATGTATTGAACTCCTTGCACATTCGTTCTTGCCGTAATATAATCTTTGTAATCGCTCCCTTTGTAAGTTCCAAGAAATATGTAGTCATTCCACAAAATCACGTCTCCGCCTTCAATATGCACTTCTTCTGGAGGGCGAACGACTTTTTTGGGATCAACTTGATCAATAATATAGTGTATCGCATCTAACTCCCGTTCTCTGTCGGGCAATATATTGGATTTAATAAAAATATCATCTATAACAAAACCAATGTCCCTTGTAAATATCTGATTGTAATTGGCAATCATTTCCGGACGAAAAACAGTCACATTGTATCTCTTCAGCACTTTATTAAAGGCGTCCATCTCAGCAACCATATCCGCTTCTTTGGGATAAGTACCCGCTAAAATATGCTCTAAGGATTTTGGATCATACGCTTCATCAGCCTTTGGTGTTGGCCCATTATTGATTGCCGAACCTAAAACTACGACCCTTAATCTTGAAGTTTCATTCTTTATATGTAACGCTAGCATGTATTTTCACTTTTGGCAAATATAAAAAAAGCTTCACAGATTAGTGAAGCTTTTTGAATTGAAATTTATCTTTTGTCAGAGGAGACAAAGTCTCTCAAAGGACTACCAGTATAGATCTGTCTTGGTCTTCCGATAGGTTCTTTATTTTCTCGCATTTCTTTCCACTGTGCAATCCAGCCAGGCAAACGACCAATGGCGAACATTACGGTAAACATATCTGTAGGAATTCCTAATGCTCTGTAAATAATTCCAGAATAGAAATCTACATTTGGATATAAGTTTCTTGATTTGAAATATTCATCTTCTAAAGCCGATTCTTCCAGTTTCTTAGCGATAGCAAGAATTGGATCTTCCACTCCTAAAGTTGCCAAAACTTCGTTAGCCGCTTTTTTAATGATTTTCGCTCTTGGATCGAAATTTTTATAAACTCTGTGACCAAATCCCATCAATCGGAAAGGATCATTTTTATCTTTTGCTTTAGCTATATATTTCTCAGCGTCACCCCCATTTTTGTGGATTTCTTCCAGCATTTCAAGTACTGCTTGATTAGCACCGCCATGTAAAGGCCCCCAAAGTGCAGAAACTCCTGCAGATATTGAAGCAAATAATCCAGCATGAGAAGAACCCACCATTCTAACTGTCGAAGTGGAACAATTTTGCTCATGATCCGCATGAAGAATAAACAATCTATCTAATGCATCAATTACAACAGGACTTGCTTTATAAGGCTCCGTTGGCAATTCAAACATTAAACGCATGAAATTCTCTACATATCCCTTTGTATTATCATAATAATTTAAAGGATACCCCATACTCTTTCTGTACGTCCAAGTTGCAATTACCAAGAATTTACCCATGGTTTTGCAAACTGCTTCATACATCTCTTTATCATTTTCAACATTCACCGACTTTGGATTAAATGCTGTCAAAGCACTTGTCAAAGCAGCTAAAACACCCATTGGATGAGCTGTTTTTGGAAAACCGTCAATGATGTTTTTCATTTCCTCGTTGACCAAAGTATATTTTCTAATATCATTTTCAAATTGCTCTAACTGAACTTTAGTTGGCAATTCTCCAAAAATTAAAAGATAAGAAACTTCTAAAAAATCTGCCTTTTCAGCTAAATCTTCTATTGAATACCCTCTATAACGCAAAATCCCAAGTTCTCCATCAAGGAAAGTAATTTCGCTTTTACAAGAACCTGAATTTTTGTAGCCCGGATCAATAGTAATTGCACCCGACAAATCACGTAATTTGTTAATATCGATAGCAACTTCATTTTCAGTTCCTACAATGATAGGAAGTTCAAATTTTTCGCCATCTATTTCTAATGTTGCTGTTTTTGACATAATATAATTGGAAATAAAACTTTTAAAATAATAATTTACCAAATCTAGGGAATTTCAAATTAATTAAAAAATGAATAACACAATGAAATTGTTAAAACTCACAAAAAAAGCCACTCACTTTACGTGAATGGCTTTTTTTTAAAAATTATTATGAAATTATTTTATTTTGAAAGCGTTTTTACCTGGAAAATAAGCTGTATTTCCTAGTTCTTCCTCAATTCTTAATAATTGGTTGTATTTAGCCATACGATCTGAACGAGAAGCCGAACCTGTTTTAATTTGACCACAATTCAAAGCTACTGCTAAATCTGCAATGGTGTTATCTTCTGTCTCTCCTGAACGGTGTGACATCACTGAAGTATACCCTGCATTCTTAGCCATGTTAACCGCTGCAATAGTCTCCGTCAAAGTTCCAATTTGGTTTACTTTTACAAGGATTGAATTAGCGATTCCTTTTTCAATACCTGTAGCCAAACGCGTCACATTGGTAACGAATAAATCATCTCCAACTAACTGTACTTTATCGCCAATTTTTTCCGTAAGCAATTTCCATCCGTCCCAGTCATTCTCATCCATTCCGTCTTCGATAGAAATGATTGGATATTTAGCCACTAATTCTGCTAAATAATCTACTTGCTCTGCAGAAGATCTGATCTTACCCGTTTCGCCTTCAAATTTAGTATAGTCGTATTTTCCATTTACATAAAACTCTGCAGAAGCACAGTCTAAAGCAATCATGATTTCATCTCCAAAAGTATATCCTGCAGTTTCAACCGCTTTTTTGATCGTATCCAAAGCATCTTCAGTTCCTCCAGGAAGATTTGGTGCAAAACCACCTTCATCACCCACTGCAGTTGAAAGCCCTCTGTCGTGTAACACTTTTTTCAAACTATGAAAAATTTCCGTTCCCATTTGCATTGCATGTGAAAAAGAAGTTGCTTTCACAGGGAAAATCATAAATTCCTGAAACGCGATAGGCGCATCAGAATGAGAACCTCCATTGATGATATTCATCATTGGAACTGGCAATGTATTCGCAGAAACACCACCTACGTATCTATATAAAGGTAAACCTAGTTCATTCGCAGCAGCTTTTGCAACCGCTAGAGAAACGCCTAATATTGCATTTGCTCCTAAGTTAGATTTATTTGGAGTACCATCTAAATCAATCATCATTTGATCAATAAGATTTTGTTCGAAAACTGAAACTCCAACAAGTTCTTCAGAAATAATGGTATTAACATTTTTCACAGCATTCAAAACTCCTTTTCCAAGAAATGCTTTTCCTCCATCACGTAATTCAACTGCTTCGTGTTCTCCAGTTGAAGCTCCAGATGGTACAGCCGCTCTTCCTAAAACACCATTGTCTGTAATTACATCTACTTCAATTGTAGGATTTCCTCTTGAATCGAAAATTTGTCTTGCGTGAATTTTGATAATTATACTCATAATACTAAAATTTAAATTTTAAAATACAAATATATTCTATCTTTTGTAATCATTTAATGAAAATAATGAATGTTATTAACGAAAACGTTATATTTTTTTATCAAACACAACATTTAAGCTATTTTAATAATTTATTTTTACATTATTTACTATTTTTTACGATTCCCTTACCACCAAAACAAACCAATTGGCAGCACTTTTTCCAAAACCTGGTCCTGCTAATTTCATACTAAAATCCATTAATTAAAATCAACAAATCTGTCAAAATCAATCTGATTATCAATAATATAGAGTAACTTTATATTCATTTTTTTAATCATAAAAACACCCTTTATTTCGTATCTTTCTTAATTGGAAATTTTTACTATTCAAGCTATAAATTAAAAAAAATAAAAACGCGATGGACCCTTTAAAAAACCGTAACAATTTAAATAATTCTAGTGAAATTGTAGCATTATTGAACAAAACGTCTTCTCCATTGGAAAATACAGCAGATTTAGATCCATTAATCGATTATATCGGAGACGCAAAATATGTCCTTTTGGGCGAAGCCTCACATGGAACACATGAATATTATACTTGGAGAGCTAAAATTACACAACGACTGATAAAGGAAAAAGGCTTCTCTTTTGTAGGAGTCGAAGGCGACTGGCCAGATTGCTACCGTTTGAATCGGTATGCAAAAGGATATTTAAATTCCGGAAAAGACATCTTTAGTGTCATGAATGAATTTAAAAGATGGCCAACGTGGATGTGGGCTAATTGGGAAACTGCAGCATTCATCGATTGGCTGAAGGTTTATAACGAAGATTTATCCGCTGATAAGCGAATCGGATTTTATGGGTTGGATGTATACAGCTTCAGAGAATCAATGAATTCCATTATTCAATATTTAGAAAAAAATGATCCCAAAGCACTGGCAGTTGCAAAAACAGCCATGAAATGCTTCGAGCCTTACGGCAAAGACGAAGGCCAAACGTACGCCAGAGCCTCTTCATACATACCGGAACTATGTGAAAAAGAAATCCTGCACATGCTTACGGAAATAATAAAAAATATCCCCAACTACAATCATGATCCAGAAAATGTTTTGAGTACCGAACAAAATGCATTCATTGCCAGAAATGCTGAAAAATATTATCGCGCCATGATAAAAAGAGGTTCAGCCTCCTGGAATATTCGGGACGAGCACATGGTTTCCACTATAGAACGGCTTATGAAATTCCACGGAAAGGAAGCGAAAATAATAGTCTGGGAACACAACACGCACATTGGCGACGCACGTGCTACAGAAATGGCGTCCGAGGGTATGGTAAATGTGGGGCAGTTAGTAAGAGAGCAACATTTGAGTGATGGAGTAGTTGCGGTAGGATTTGGTTCATACAAAGGAAGTGTGGTTGCCGGAAGAGAATGGGGCGATTCCATGCGAAAAATAAAAGTTCCGGAAGCAGTCGAGGGAAGTTGGGAACATGCTTTTCATCTTGCAGGTAACGGAAAAAATAAATTAGTATTAATGAATAAAATAAAGGACGAAAAATGTCTTTCTACCTATATAGGACATCGTGCAATTGGGGTAGTTTATAATCCAGAGCATGAAAGATTCGGAAATTATGTTCCCACAATCTTACCAAAAAGATATGATGCTTTCATATTTCTTGACGAAACAAGCGCCTTGCATCCCATACACATCCAACCGGATGGGAACCAAATCCCTGAAACTTATCCTTTTGGCATGTAAGCTTTACATTATTTTATAAAAATAGGGTTTGACTTACTTAAAAGTCAAACCCTACTATTTTAAATTTTCGTGCCATATTAGATGATATCTAGCAGCATTCTTAACCTTTTATATTTTCTATAAACTGATCAAATAAATAGGAAGCATCATGTGGTCCCGGACTTGCCTCAGGATGGTATTGCACTGAGAAACAATTTTTGTTTTTCATTCGCATTCCTGCAACAGTACCATCATTAAGATGAAGATGTGTAATTTCTAAATCAGGATGATTTTCCAACTCTTCTTTATTTACGGCAAAACCGTGATTTTGAGAAGTGATTTCTCCTTTTCCAGTAATGATGTTTTTTACAGGATGGTTTATTCCTCTGTGACCGTTAAACATTTTATAAGTCGAAATTCCGTTAGCCAAACCAATTACTTGGTGTCCAAGACAGATTCCGAATAATGGATTGTTGTTTTCAAGAATTTCTTTCGCAACTTGAATAGCACCGGAAAGAGGCTCAGGATCACCAGGTCCATTAGATAAAAAATACCCATCTGGATTAAATGCCGCTAAATCTTGGTAAGAAGAATCAAAAGGAAACACTTTGATATAGCAATCTCTTTTGGCAAGGTTACGAAGAATATTCATTTTAATTCCTAAGTCAAGAGCGGAAATCTTATACGTTGCATTCTCATCACCAAAAAAGTAAGGTTCAGTAGTAGAAACCTTAGAAGCTAACTCTAGTCCTTTCATATCCGGAACTTTTGCCAATGCAATTTTTAGTTCTTCAATTGGTGTTTCATCTGTACAAATTACAGCATTCATAGCACCGTTGTCACGTATATAGCTCACCAAAGCACGCGTATCTATATCTGAAATGCAGATAAGATTTTGTTTAATAAAATAGTCTTCCAAACTTCCTGAAGCATCTTCGCGAGAGTAATTGAAGCTAAAGTTTTTACAAACCAAACCTGAAATTTTAATGCTATCCGATTCAATTTCTTTCTCATTTACCCCATAATTTCCAATATGAGCATTGGTGGCTACCATTAACTGTCCAAAATAAGATGGATCCGTGAATATTTCCTGATACCCTGTCATTCCTGTGTTAAAACAAACTTCCCCAAAAGTGGTTCCACTGATTCCAATAGATTTACCATGGAATATGGTTCCGTCACTTAATAGAAGAATTGCTTTTTGTCGTGTTGTATATTTCATTCGTTGATTTCTATTATTTTTTTAATAGTCTCATGTAACTCGAATAAACTCGTTTCATGTGTAGTTAAATATTGTGCAAATTTAATTCTTTAATGCAATGGATGCAATCTTTTTGAAATTTATATTTTTAAACAGAAAGCACACACAATTAAAAAGAAATATAAGTTTTAAACTCTCGATTATATTTTTTGAAAACTTCTTAGAAAAACAATCGTTCTAAGTAGCCCTGATTACTTCACTTAGCCTCTATTTTTCATAGGAGTTCAATGAACTTCGTTTGAAGCGGTATCCTTTTCTTGTCCTTCTGACGAAGGAAGAATGGCATGAAAAGATATAGCGAAAAGCAGGTGGAAAGTTCCTTTAAATGTATAATGTTGTGCTCCTCAAATTAAAAAAAATCAAAAAAAAAGGATAAACTAGTACTAGCTTATCCTTGATTTTATTGAATGATTATTTTCATAACTATTCAGCAGTCTCTGTAGTTGTTTCAGTTTGCTTCGCCTGTTCGCTAGCGCTCGAGTCAGCAGCTGGAGCTTCAGTAGCTTCATCTTTCTTAGCTTTACCACCACGACGGCTTTTTGCTTTTTTAACTTCTTTTTTACCACCATTGTAAAGTTCATTGAAATCTACTAATTCGATCATTGCCATATCAGCATTATCTCCTAAACGATTTCCAACTTTAATGATACGCGTGTATCCACCTGGACGGTCTCCTACTTTAGCAGCTACGTCTCTGAACAAGTCAGTTACCGCATATTTGCTACGTAAGTATCCAAAAACGATACGACGATTGTGCGTTGTATCAGCTTTAGATTTTGTTATTAAAGGCTCAACGAATTGTTTAAGCGCTTTTGCTTTAGCAACAGTAGTGTTAATACGTTTGTGCTCAATAAGAGAACAAGCCATATTAGCTAACATAGATTTTCTATGTGCAGTCTGTCTGCTTAAGTGATTGAATTTTTTTCCGTGTCTCATTGCTTTATGAAATGTAATCCGCCAAGGCGGATTAGATTATTCTTTATCTAGTTTGTATTTTGCTAAATCCATACCGAAGTTTAAATTTTTAACTGCAACAAGCTCATCAAGTTCAGTTAAAGATTTTTTACCAAAATTTCGGAATTTCATTAGGTCATTTTTATTGAACGATACTAAGTCACCAAGTGTATCAACTTCAGCCGCTTTCAAACAATTTAATGCTCTTACAGAAAGATCCATATCAACAAGCTTAGTTTTAAGCAATTGTCTCATATGTAATGACTCTTCATCATACGATTCTGTTTGTGCAATTTCGTCAGCCTCGAGTGTAATTCTTTCGTCAGAGAATAACATGAAATGGTGAATTAAAACTTTTGCAGCTTCAGTAAGGGCATCTTTTGGATTGATAGAACCATCAGTTTTTATTTCAAAAACTAATTTTTCATAATCTGTTTTTTGCTCTACACGGAAGTTTTCAATCGCATATTTTACATTTTTTACCGGAGTAAAAATTGAATCTGTAAAAATAGTTCCAATTGCAGCATTCTGTTTTTTGTTCTCTTCAGCAGGAACATATCCTCTACCTTTTTCGATCGTTAAATCGAAATTAAGTTTGATCTTACTGTCTAAATTACAGATAACCAGTTCTGGATTCAAAACTTGGAAACCTGAAATAAATTTTTGAAAATCACCAGCTGTTAATTGATCTTTACCTGAAACAGAAATAGTAACTGATTCATTATCTATATCTTCAATTTGACGTTTGAAACGTACTTGTTTAAGATTAAGAATAATTTCGGTAACGTCTTCAACAACTCCTGAAATAGTAGAAAACTCATGATCTACACCTTCAATGCGAACAGATGTAATTGCATAACCTTCTAATGCTGAAAGCAAAACTCTTCTAAGTGCATTACCAACGGTCAATCCGTATCCTGGTTCTAAAGGTCTAAATTCAAATTTACCTTCAAAATCGGTTGAATCGATCATGATAACTTTATCGGGCTTCTGAAAATTAAATATTGCCATAAATTTCGACTAAGTCAATTATTATTTGTTGTACAACTCTACGATTAATTGTTCTTTAATGTTTTCTGGAATTTGAAGTCTAGCTGGTACAGAAACGAAAGTACCTTCTTTGATATCATTATTCCAAGTAATCCATTCATAAACATGACTTGAATTAGATAAAGAACGTTCGATAGCTTCTAAAGATTTAGATTTTTCACGAACAGCAACTTTATCACCAGGTTTAAGGTGGTAAGAAGGAATATTAACCACTTCACCGTTTACGGTTACATGTCTGTGAGAAACGATTTGACGCGCACCTCTTCTAGAAGGAGCAATACCCATTCTAAAAACAACGTTGTCTAATCTTGCTTCACACAATTGTAATAATACTTCACCAGTAACTCCTTTAGTAGCTGATGCTTTTTCGAATAAGTTTCTGAATTGTTTTTCTAATATTCCGTAAGAATATTTAGCTTTTTGCTTTTCCATTAACTGGACAGCATATTCAGATTTTTTTCCTCTTTTTTTAGCCATCCCGTGTTGTCCAGGTGGGTAATTTCTTTTTTCGAAAGCTTTATCGTCTCCGAAAATTGCTTCGCCAAATTTACGAGCGATTTTGGTTTTTGGACCAGTATATCTTGCCATTTTAAAAAATTTAAGGTAGAGATTATGAATTCAGGTCATATCCTCCGATAATCTATATTCTACCTATGTTATACTATATAATATTTTGAGTATTAAACTCTACGTCTTTTAGGAGGACGACATCCATTGTGAGGCATTGGAGTAACATCGATAATCTCAGTCACTTCAATTCCACCATTATGCAAAGAACGGATCGCAGACTCACGTCCGTTTCCTGGTCCTTTTACATAAACCTTTACTTTTTTAAGTCCAGCTTCAAGAGCTACTTTACTACAATCTTCTGCTGCCATTTGGGCTGCGTATGGAGTGTTCTTTTTAGAACCTCTAAAACCCATTTTACCAGCTGAAGACCAAGAAATAACTTCACCTTTTTTGTTTGTCAAAGAAATGATGATATTGTTAAAAGTAGCAGAAATATGAGCTTCTCCCGTTGATTCAACGATAACTTTACGTTTTTTTGCAGTTGCTTTAGCCATATTACTTATTATTTAGTTGCTTTTTTCTTGTTGGCAACAGTTTTTCTCTTACCTTTTCTTGTTCTAGAGTTGTTTTTAGTTCTTTGTCCTCTTAATGGAAGACCAGATCTATGACGGATACCTCTATAACATCCAATATCCATTAAACGTTTGATGTTTAAAGAAACTTCAGAACGCAATTCTCCTTCAATTTTGAAAGTTGATACTGCTTCACGAATTGCTCCGATCTCATCATCATTCCAGTCTTGAACTTTTTTATCTTGGCTAACTTGAGCTTTTTCTAAAATCTCAATAGCTCTACTTCTTCCTAATCCGAAGATATAGGTAAGTGCTATAACACCTCTCTTATTTTTTGGGATATCTACCCCTGCTATTCTTGCCATAACTATCCTTGTCTTTGTTTAAATCTAGGATTCTTTTTGTTTATTACGTACAATCTCCCTTTTCTTCGCACAATTTTGCACTCGGGACTTCTCTTTTTTACTGAAGCTCTAACTTTCATTTTGAATATCCTTTAATATCTATAAGTAATTCTTGCTTTTGACAAATCGTAAGGGCTCATTTCTAGTTTCACTTTATCACCAGGTAATAATTTGATGTAATGCATACGCATTTTTCCAGATATATGTGCGATTACAATATGTCCATTTTCTAACTCTACACGGAACATTGCATTTGATAATGCTTCAATGATCGAACCGTCTTGTTCTATTGCTGATTGTTTTGCCATAAGTTAAGCTACTGCTTTTCTATTTTTACCAGTCTTCATTAAACCATCATAATGTCTGTTTAACAAATATGAATTGATTTGCTGCATCGTGTCTATGGCAACTCCAACCATAATAATTAATGAGGTACCTCCAAAAAACATTGCCCAAGATTGTTGAACATCCATAACGCTTACAACAATTGCTGGGAACACAGCGATTAAAGCAAGAAATAAAGATCCTGGGAAAGTTATCAAAGACATCACTTTGTCAAGATAATCAGAAGTTTCAACTCCAGGTCTAACACCAGGAATAAAACCACCGCTTCTTTTTAAATCATCAGACATTTTGTTTGTAGGAACGGTAATGGCGGTATAAAAGAAAGTAAACACAATTATTAAAGTTGCGAAAACTAAATTATACCAAAAACCGAACATATTACTAAAAGCGCCAACAATTGATTGTGATGCATCTGATTTTGACAACCCTGCCACAGCAGCAGGTATAAACATAATTGCCTGAGCAAATATAATAGGCATAACCCCTGAAGCGTTAAGCTTTAATGGAATCCATTGTCTATTACCACCCATAACATCTTGTTCATAATCACCTGAAGATGTACGACGAGCATACTGAACAGGTATTTTGCGGACTGCCATTACTAATAATACACAAGCTATAATAACCAGTAACCAGATAATAACTTCGATAACCAATAACATCGGCCCACCATTATTATTAGTCACACGGGTAGTAAATTCTTGAATAAAAGCTTGTGGAAATCGAGCTAAAATACCTACCATAATCAACAATGAAATACCGTTTCCGATTCCTTTGTCAGTGATTTTTTCTCCTAACCACATGGCAAAAATTGTACCTGTAACCAAAATAATTACTGAAGAAAATAAGAATTCAAAAGAATTAAATCCCAATAAAAACGCATTACTAGGTAATGTTCTATAAAGATTATAGATATAAGTTGGTCCTTGAACTAAAGTAATACCTATTGTTAACCAACGAGTAATTTGATTAATCTTTTTTCTACCACTTTCTCCATCACTTTGAAGTTTCTGCAAATAAGGTATTGCAATTCCCATTAACTGAACAACGATTGATGCAGAAATGTAAGGCATAATACCCAAAGCAAAAACTGAAGCTTGAGAAAATGCACCTCCGGTAAACATGTCAAGAATAGAACCGATTCCATCCTTAGTCTGGCCGGCTAAATTCGCTAATTGTGTTGCATCAATACCAGGAAGAGTTACTTGAGCTCCAAAACGATATACTAAAAGCAACCCTAAAGTGATTAGAATTCTATTTTTCAGTTCCTCAATTTTCCAAACATTACTTAATGATTCAATAAATTTCTTCATCTTAATAGAAAAATTATATTGTTACAGCTTCTCCACCAGCAGCTTCAATAGCAGCTTTTGCAGTAGCAGTAAATTTGTGAGCGGTTACCTTTAATTTTGCTGTCAACTCTCCTCTTCCTAAAATCTTAACGATTTCGTTTTTAGTAGCCAAACGGTTAGCAACGTATACTGTCATATCAACAGCATCAGTTACCACACCATTGTCTACCAACAATTGAAGCGTATCAAGGTTTACACCTTCGTATTCTTTACGATTGATGTTTGTAAAACCAAACTTAGGCACACGTCTTTGAAGTGGCATTTGACCACCTTCAAAACCAATCTTTTTAGAATAACCAGAACGAGATTTTGCTCCTTTGTGACCTCTTGCAGAAGTACCACCTTTTCCAGAACCTTCTCCTCTACCTAATCTTTTATTTTGATTGTGTGTAGAACCTTCAGCAGGTTGTAAGTTACTTAAATTCATAACAGTATTTGTTATTTAGTTTCTTCAACAGAAACTAAGTGTTTAACTTTATTTATCATCCCAAGGATTGTAGGGTTTGAATCATGCTCTACAACTTGTCCCATTTTACGTAGACCTAAAGCTTCTAATCCTCTCTTTTGAGTAAGAGGACAGTTGATTTTGCTTCTAACTTGTTTTACTAATAATTTAGCCATAATTTCCTTGAATTAACCTTTAAAAACTTTTTCTAAAGAAACGCCTCTTTGTTTCGCAACAGTATAAGCACTTCTCATTTGCAATAAAGCATCAAAAGTTGCCTTAACTACGTTGTGAGGATTTGATGATCCTTGTGATTTAGATAATACATCATGAATTCCTACTGATTCAAGAACTGAACGAACAGCTCCACCAGCAATAACTCCTGTACCATGAGACGCAGGAATTAAGAAAACACGTGCACCACCAAATTTACCTTTTTGTTCGTGAGGAACCGATTGACCATTCAAAGGAATTTTTACTAAATTTTTCTTAGCATCTTCTACTGCTTTCGCAATTGCTTCAGAAACGTCTTTAGATTTTCCTAATCCATGTCCAACCACTCCATTTTCATCACCTACAACTACAATAGCAGAAAAACCAAAAGCTCTACCACCCTTTGTAACCTTAGTAACACGATTCACACTTACCAAACGATCTTTTAATTCAAGACCACTTGGTTTTACTAACTCTACATTCTTGTATTTACTATTAGACATACTATATTAGAATTTAAGTCCAGCCGCTCTTGCGCCTTCCGCTAATGATTTAATACGACCGTGATATAAATAACCTCCTCTATCGAAAGTTACCACGTCTATCCCAGCTTTTAAAGCTTTTTCAGCAACTAGTTTTCCAACTGCTGTAGCCACTTCAATGTTCGTACCGTTACCTATTTCTTTTTCTCTTGAAGAAGCCGCCAATATAGTAACTCCGTTTACGTCATCAATAAGTTGAGCGTAAATTTCTTTGTTACTTCTAAATACAGATAGTCTTGGATTAGTAGCAGTACCACTAATTGTTTTTCTAATTCTGAATCTAATTCGTTGTCTTCTTTCAGGTTTTGTTAATGACATAATCTTATTTTTTAAGCTGATTTACCTGCTTTTCTTCTTAATACTTCACCTACAAATTTAACACCTTTTCCTTTATACGGCTCTGGCTTACGGAAACCTCTGATTTTCGCAGCTACCTGTCCTAAAAGTTGTTTGTCAAATGATGTTAATTTCACGATAGGGTTTTTACCTTTTTCAGATATCGTTTCCAAAGTTACTTCTGGAGCAATTTCTAAAACTATATTGTGAGAGTAACCAAGTGCTAAATCTAATTTTTGTCCTTGATTTGAAGCTCTATAACCAACTCCTACCAATTCTAAAGATTTTGTAAAACCTTCATTTACACCAATAATCATGTTATTGATTAAAGATCTGTATAAACCATGTTTTGCTCTTTGGTCTTTGTGATCAGACGATCTGTCCACTTGAACCTGACCGTCTTCAACTGTTACAGTAACGTCCGAAAACTCCTGTGTAAGTTGACCATTTTTTCCTTTTACTGTAATAATACCATTTGCAACTTCAACAGTTACACCAGCAGGGATTACAACCGGATTTTTACCTATTCTTGACATCTTCTACTATTTTAATGATTAGTAAACGTAACAAATTACTTCACCACCAACATTTAACTGTCTGGCTTTCTTTCCTGTCATCAAACCTTTTGATGTAGAAACAATAGCAATTCCTAATCCGTTAAGGATTCTTGGAATAGATGAAGAACTTGAATACTTACGTAAACCTGGTTTACTAATTCTTTGGATATCTTTAATTACTGACTCTTTAGTATCTTTATCATACTTCAAAGCGATTTTGATTGAACCCTGAACAGCGTTGTCTTCAAATTTGTAACTCAAGATATAACCTTGATCAAATAAGATCTTAGTTATTTCTTTTTTTAGATTAGATGCAGGAATTTCGACAACTTTGTGGTTTGCAGCCACAGCGTTACGAACTCTTGTCAAATAATCAGCAATGGGATCTGTATACATGTGTATTAATTTGCGGTTTTGGTTTTCAACAAACTATTTGCCGAACCTGAAACCAATTTATAAATGTTTATGATACAGACAAAACTTACGTTAAGTCTGTATCAGGACGCAATAAATTACGTCTTACCAAGATGCTTTTTTAACACCGGGTATCAATCCGTTATTTGCCATTTCACGAAATGTAACACGTGAAAGACCGAATTGACGCATATACCCTCTTGGTCTACCTGTTAATTTACAACGATTGTGCAAACGAACTGGCGAAGCATTTTTTGGTAACTTTTGCAAACCTACGAAATCTCCAGCTTCTAACAAAGCTTTTCTTTTCTCAGCATACTTAGCTACTGTTTTTTCTCTCTTAACCTCGCGGGCTTTCATTGATTCTTTAGCCATGTCTTAATTCTTTTTAAAAGGTAATCCTAATTCTGTCAATAGAGACTTTGCTTCTTTATCTGTTTTTGCACTAGTTACAAAAGAGATATCCATTCCTGAAATTTTGTTTACTTTATCAATATCAATTTCCGGGAAAATGATTTGTTCCAAAACTCCAAGGTTGTAATTTCCTCTTCCGTCAAATCCAGTAGCTTTAATACCACTGAAATCTCTTACACGTGGCAAAGCTGAAGTAATAAGTCTATCTAAAAACTCATACATTCTTTCTCCACGCAAAGTAACTTTTGCTCCAATCGGCATCCCTTTTCTCAATTTGAATGACGCAACGTCTTTCTTTGAAATAGTAGATACTGCTTTCTGTCCAGTGATCTTTGTCAACTCATCAACTGCATAGTCGATTAGTTTTTTATCAGATACAGCTGCACCAACTCCTTTACTTAAAACGATTTTTTCCAATTTTGGAACTTGCATTACGTTTACGTATCCGAATTCCTCTTTAAGAGCAGCAATTACTCTGCTCTTATATTCTTCTTTTAGTCTAGGTATATACGCCATTACTATAGTACTTGATTAGATTTTTTTGAAAATCTTACTTTCTTATCTCCTTCTACTCTAATACCAACTCTAGTTGTTTCCTTAGTTTTAGGATCAATTAAAGAAATATTAGATATTTGTATAGAAGCTTCTTTCTTTACGATACCACCTTGAGGGCTTTTTGCACTAGGTTTCGTATGTTTTGAAACCATGTTTACACCTTCAACAATCGCTTTGTTTTTCTCACGGTACACACGTAAAACTTTACCTTCAGCACCTTTATGGTCTCCAGCAATTACTCTTACGATGTCACCTGATTTTATTTTTAGCTTTATCATCTTAAAAACGAATTAAAGCACTTCTGGTGCTAATGATACAATTTTCATGAATTGTTTTTCACGAAGTTCTCTTGCTACCGGACCAAAAACACGAGTTCCTCTCATTTCACCAGCAGCATTCAATAACACACATGCGTTGTCATCAAATCTAATGTATGAACCATCGGCTCTTCTTACTTCTTTTTTGGTACGTACAACAACTGCAGTTGAAACAGCCCCTTTTTTAACGCTTCCGTTAGGAGCAGTATCTTTGATAGAAACTACAATCTTGTCACCAACAGAGGCATACCTTCTTTTGGTACCTCCTAAAACACGGATAGTTAAAACTTCCTTTGCTCCAGTGTTATCTGCTACTTTTAGTCTTGATTCTTGTTGTACCATAATTATTTAGCTCTTTCTAGGATTTCAACTAACCTCCAACATTTTGTTTTACTCATAGGACGCGTTTCGCTAATCCTTACAGTATCTCCAATGTTGCAGTCGTTCTTTTCGTCGTGTGCGTGATACTTTTTAGTTTTCAACACGAACTTACCGTATAACGGGTGTTTAACTTTACGCACTTCAGCAACAACAATAGATTTATCCATTTTGTCCGAAGTAACAACACCAACTCTTTCTTTTCTTAAATTTCTTTTTTCTTCCATCTTTCAGCAGAATACAGTTATTGTAACTCTCTTTTAGTAAGTTCTGTAGCTAATCTTGCAACTGTTCTTCTTACACTTCTAATTTGAAGTGGGTTCTCAATTGGAGAAATAGCGTGAGCCATTTTTAGGTCGGCATATGCCTTCTTAGTCTGGCTAAGTTTTTCTTGCAACTCCGCTGCAGAAAGATCTTTTATTTCTGATTGTTTCATAATATCTAATTAATTATGCTTCGAAATCTCTAGCAACAACGAATTTAGTTTTTACCGGAAGCTTTTGAGCTGCAAGACGTAACGCCTCTTTTGCAACTGACAAAGGTACTCCTCCAACTTCAAACATAATTCTTCCGGGTTTAACAACGGCAGCCCAATACTCAACTGCACCTTTACCTTTACCCATACGTACCTCAAGAGGTTTCTTAGTAATTGGTTTGTCTGGAAATATTTTGATCCATAATTGTCCTTCTCTCTTCATAAAACGAGTTGCAGCAATACGTGCAGCTTCAATTTGACGAGAAGTTAAGAACATTCCATCTTCATGTACAGATTTAATACCAAACATTCCATTAGAAAGTTCATGTCCTCTTTGAGAATTTCCTTTCATTTTACCCTTTTGTACCTTACGGTATTTTGTTCTTTTAGGCTGTAACATTTTTCTTTAGTTTAAAAATTTACTTTCTTTTACGAGCGTCTGGTTTTCCACCTTTATTAAAAGGCTTTCTATCTCCTCTAGGAGAATCGCCACCTTTACCACCACCAGTTCCGGATTGTTTTTTATCCATTCCTGCAAGCGGGGAAAGATCTCTCTTTCCATAAACTTCACCTTTCATGATCCATACTTTGATTCCCATTCTACCATAAGTAGTATGAGCTTCAGCCAAAGCATAATCAATGTCAGCTCTGAAAGTTGATAGAGGAATTCTACCTTCTTTGAAACCTTCTGAACGTGCCATTTCAGCACCATTCAAACGACCAGAAATCAGAACTTTAATTCCTTCAGCGTTCATACGCATAGAGGCTGCGATTGCCATTTTAATAGCACGTCTGTAAGAAATTCTGCTTTCGATTTGACGACAGATGCTAGTCGCAACTAGATAAGCGTCAAGCTCAGGTCTTTTGATTTCAAAGATGTTAATTTGAACCTCTTTGTCAGTAATTTTCTTAAGTTCTTCTTTTAACTTGTCTACCTCTTGACCACCTTTTCCGATAATGATACCAGGTCTGGCAGTAGTGATAGTAACGGTTACAAGTTTCAAAGTTCTCTCGATGATTACTTTCGATACACTAGCTTTTGATAAACGAGCATGGATATACTTTCTGATTTTGTGATCTTCGGCAAGTTTATCACCGTAATCATTTCCACCATACCAGTTTGAGTCCCATCCTCTGATGATACCAAGTCTATTTCCAATTGGATTTGTCTTTTGTCCCATGCTGCTTAAGAATTGCTTTGTGTGTTATTGATAGCTCCAAGCACGATTGTTACGTGGTTAGAACGTTTTCTAATTCTGTGTGCTCTTCCTTGTGGAGCTGGACGAAGTCTTTTCAACATCATTCCACCATCAACTCGGATTTCCTTAACAAATAAACCAGCTTCTTCCATATTAGCTTCAGGGTTTTTAGCTTGCCAGTTGGCAATTACTGATAAAACCAATTTTTCTAATTTTCTTGAAGCTTCTTTAGAACTGAATCTTAAGATGTTAAGTGCTCTTTCTACCTTCTGACCTCTTACTAGATCTGCTACTAAGCGCATTTTTCTAGGTGAAGTAGGGCAGTTATTTAACTTTGCAAAAGCCAATGACTTGTTAGCCTCTTTTCTTGCATCTGCTGTTTCTCTTTTACGAACTCCCATTGCTTCTTATTTTTTACCTTTATTTTTTGCTCCAGCATGACCTCTAAAAGATCTAGTTGGTGAAAATTCTCCTAATTTGTGACCTACCATGTTTTCTGTTACGTAAACTGGTACAAATTGACGACCGTTATGAACTGCGATAGTTTGTCCAACAAAGTCCGGAGTAATCATAGAAGCTCTAGACCATGTCTTAACCACTCCTTTATTTCCACCTGCAATGTTTTCCTGAACTTTCTTGTCTAACTTATAATGAACGAAAGGTCCTTTTTTTAATGAACGTGCCATATCTTAATTATTTCTTTCTACGTTCTACGATATACTTGTTACTCGGGTTTTTCTTAGAACGAGTTCTATAACCTTTAGCTGGTATTCCATTTCTTGAACGTGGATGTCCACCAGAAGAACGTCCTTCACCACCACCCATTGGGTGATCGACAGGGTTCATTGCAACAGGTCTTGTTCTAGGTCTTCTTCCTAACCATCTTGTTCTACCTGCTTTTCCAGATACAACTAATTGGTGGTCTGAATTAGAAACCGCTCCAATTGTAGCCGAACAAGTCAACAAGATTAATCTTGTTTCACCAGAAGGCATTTTAATTGTAGCATATTTTCCATCTCTTGCCATTAATTGAGCAAATGTTCCAGCAGAACGAGCGATTACCGCTCCTTGACCTGGTCTCAATTCAATACAAGAAATAACAGTTCCTAATGGAATTCTGCTTAAAGGCAATGTATTACCAATTTCAGGCTGAGATTCAGGACCAGAAACTAATTTCTGACCAACTTTCAATCCGTTTTGAGCAATAACATATGTTTTCTCTCCATCAGCATACGCTAATAAAGCGATGAATGCAGTACGATTTGGATCATATTCAATTGATTTTACCGTCGCAGGAATTCCTTCTTTTGTACGTTTAAAATCAATGATACGGTATCTCTGCTTGTGACCACCACCCGTATAACGCATGGTCATCTTTCCTTGACTATTTCTACCACCAGAGTTTTTTATCGGCGCTATCAAAGAGCGTTCCGGCTTATCAGTTGTAATGGCGTCATAACCATTCACAACTCTAAATCGCTGACCTGGGGTAATAGGTTTTAATTTTCTTACTGACATTTTATCTTAGATATTGTTGTAAAAATCAATTGTTTCTCCTTCTTGTACTTGAACAATTGCTTTTTTAATTGCATTAGTCTTTCCACTGATTAAACCACTTTTAGTGTATTTAGTAGTTCTATCCGGTCTTACGTTCATTGTGTTAACACTCAAAACAGTTACTCCATAAGCAGCTTCAACAGCTTTCTTAATTTGTACTTTGTTTGCTTTTTTGTCAACAACAAATCCGAAGCGGTTTAAAACTTCACTTTCTTTGGTTACTTTTTCCGTTACTATAGGCTTAATTATGATGCTCATATCCTATTATTTACTTAAATTTTCTTCAATTATCTCCAAAGAACTCTCCAAAAGCACTAAATTATTAGCGTTTAATATTGCGTAAGTGCTTAATTCTAAGCTACTTACCACACTAGAGCCTTTTAAATTGCGTGACGACAAATATACATTTTTATTTGTATCACCCAAGACAAACAGGGATTTTTTATTTTCTAACTCTAAAGCTTTCAAAACGTTGATGAAATTTTTAGTGTTTGGCGTTTCAAAATTAAAGTCTTCCAATACGATAATGTTCGCCTCTTTTGCTTTAATTGAGAAAGCAGATTTTCTTGCCAAACGTTTCAAGCTTTTATTCAATTTGAATGAATAACTTCTTGGTCTTGGTCCGAAAACTGTTCCACCACCTTTAAACAATGGATTCTTTGCACTACCCGCACGAGCAGTACCAGTCCCTTTTTGTTTTTTAATCTTACGTGTACTTCCCGCAACTTCAGCTCTTTCTTTAGCTTTGTGCGTTCCTTGTCTTTGATTAGCAAGATATTGCTTTACATCAAGGTATACTGCGTGATTGTTTGGTTCTATACCAAATACTGAATCAGAAAGTTGAACTTTTCTTCCAGTATCTTTTCCGTTGAAATCTAATACTTTTGCTTCCATTACTTCTGAATGATTACATAAGAGTTGTTACATCCAGGAACACATCCTTTTATAACAAGTAGGTTCTTTTCAGCAACTACTTTTAAAACTCTAAGGTTTTGAACTTTTACATTGTCTCCTCCCATTCTTCCAGCCATACGCATTCCTTTGAATACTCTAGATGGATAAGAAGAAGCTCCTACAGAACCTGGCGCTCTTAAACGGTTGTGTTGACCGTGAGTTGCTTGACCAACACCACCAAAACCGTGACGTTTTACAACCCCTTGAAAACCTTTACCTTTAGATACACCTTGTACATCTACAAATTCTCCTTCTTGAAAAATAGAAACATCTATAAGATCTCCTAAATTTTGTTCAGTTGCGAAATCTCGGAATTCAACGACTTTTTTCTTAGCTACAGTTCCCGCTTTTTTAAAGTGACCTAAAGCCGCTTTTGTGGAATGTTTCTCGTTTTTGTCATCGAAACCAAGTTGCAACGCTTCGTACCCGTCAACACCTTTGGTTCTGACTTGGGTAACAACACATGGTCCAGCTTCGATTACTGTACAAGGAATATTCTTCCCGTTCTCGTCGAAAATGCTAGTCATGCCGATTTTTTTACCAATTAACCCAGACATAATTATTAATTATTAATTATTAAATATAAATATAGAACGCAGCTTTTAACCCAATCCTATTTTTTTAAAGTGGCGCAAAAGTATAACTTATTTACACACAATCCAAAAAAATATTTTTCGGTTAAAAACAGCGTTCCTTTTTACTCTTAAACTACTTAAACTTTGATTTCAACTTCAACTCCACTTGGCAATTCAAGTTTCATTAAAGCATCAATAGTTTTAGATGAAGATGAATAAATGTCAATTAATCTCTTGTATGACATTACTTCAAATTGTTCTCTCGCTTTTTTGTTAACGTGTGGAGAACGCAATACAGTGAAAAGTTTTTTGTGAGTTGGCAATGGAATTGGCCCTGTTACTACTGCACCTGTACTTTTTACAGTTTTTACAATCTTTTCAGCAGACTTGTCTACCAACATGTGATCGTAAGATTTTAGTTTTATTCTGATTTTTTGACTCATTTTCTTAAAGATTAAGCGTTTCCTTTTGCTTTTTTGATAACTGCTTCCGAAATATTCGAAGGAGTTTCAGCGTAATGTGAAAATTCCATTGTTGATGTTGCACGACCTGAAGACAAAGTTCTTAATGTTGTTACATAACCAAACATTTCTGATAATGGTACATCAGCTTTAATGGTTTTAGCACCAGCTCTGTCACCCATGTCATTCACCTGACCTCTACGACGGTTGATATCACCTACGATATCTCCCATGTTTTCTTCTGGTGTAATCACTTCCATTTTCATGATAGGCTCAAGAATAACAGCACCTGCAGCACGACCTGACTCTCTGTAACCCATTCTTGCAGCTAACTCAAAAGAAAGCGCATCTGAATCTACAGGGTGAAAAGATCCGTCTAATAAAGTCACTTTCAAACTATCTACTTGGTATCCTGCCAAAGGACCTGTTTTCATAGCTTCTCTGAAACCTTTTTCAACTGAAGGGATATATTCTTTAGGAACGTTACCACCTTTTACCGCATTAATAAACTGCAATCCAACTGGAGTTTTACCGTCCACAACATCTGCTGGCTCGATTCTAAATACGATATCACCGAATTTACCACGACCACCCGATTGTTTCTTGTACGTTTCTCTGTGTTGAGCAGATTTAGTAAATGCTTCTTTGTATTCCACTTGAGGCTCACCTTGGTTCACTTCAACTTTGAATTCACGTTTCATTCTATCAACAAGGATATCTAAGTGAAGCTCACCCATACCTGATATAATAGTTTGCCCTGAAGCCTCATCTGTTCTAACAGTAAATGTAGGATCTTCTTCAGCCAATTTAGCCAAAGCCATACCCATTTTATCAACGTCAGCTTTAGTTTTAGGCTCAATTGCAATACCAATTACCGGCGCAGGGAATTTCATACTTTCTAAGATAATTGGGTGTTTTTCATCACACAATGTATCTCCAGTTTTAATATCCTTAAATCCAACTGCTGCTCCAATATCACCTGCTTCGATATACTCGATTGGATTTTGTTTGTTAGCATGCATTTGATAGATACGTGAGATTCTTTCTTTATTTCCTGAACGTGTGTTCAAAACATAAGAACCCGCATCTAAACGTCCTGAATAAGCACGGAAGAAAGCCAAACGACCTACGAATGGGTCAGTAGCAATTTTAAATGCTAAAGCAGCGAATGGCTCTTTAACATCTGGCTTACGCAAAATTTTAGTTTGATCTTCTTCTAATAAATCAGCATCATCAGGATGAATCCCTTCGATACCTTCTTTATCCATTGGAGATGGCAAATATTTACATACTGCATCTAACATGAATTGAACTCCTTTGTTTTTGAAAGAAGAACCAGCAATCATCGGAATGATAGCCATATCCATAGTAGCAGCTCTTAAAGCAATGTTGATTTCTTCCTCTGTAATAGAGTCTTCATCTTCCATGAATTTTTCCAACAAATTCTCATCATAATCAGCAACTGCCTCAATAAGAATCGATCTGTATTCTTTCACTTCCGCAACCATATCCTCAGGAATAGGCACGATATCATATGTCGCACCAAGTCCTTCTTCATGCCATACGATAGCTTGATTTTTCACTAAATCAACCACACCTTTGAAGTCGTTTTCTTCACCAATTGGCAAAGTAATAGCAACTGCATTAGATTTCAACATGTCTCTAACTTGCTGACAAACCATCAAAAAGTTAGAACCTTGACGGTCCATTTTGTTTACAAATCCAATACGTGGCACTCTGTATTGATCAGCAAGTCTCCAGTTAGTTTCTGATTGTGGCTCGACACCATCAACAGCACTAAACAAGAAAACCAACCCATCAAGTACACGTAAAGAACGATTTACTTCAACAGTAAAATCAACGTGTCCCGGGGTATCAATAATATTAAAGTGATAAGGCAATGTCTCTGACAAAACTTTACCTTGTTCAGTTGGAAAATTCCATTCACAAGTTGTAGCTGCAGACGTAATTGTAATACCTCTTTCTTGCTCTTGTGCCATCCAGTCCATAGTTGCAGCACCATCGTGCACTTCACCTATCTTATGTGACTTTCCAGTATAGAATAATATACGCTCCGTTGTTGTTGTTTTACCAGCATCAATGTGAGCAGCAATTCCTATATTTCTTGTATATTTTAAATCTCTAGCCATTTCTTACGAATTAAAATCTAAAGTGAGAGAACGCTTTATTAGCTTCTGCCATTTTGTGAGTATCCATTCTCTTTTTAACAGCAGCACCTTCTTCTTTAGCCGCAGCTAAACATTCAGAAGCTAACCTTTGAGCCATAGATTTTTCATTTCTTCTTCTAGAATAAAGTATCAACCACTTCATCGCCATAGAAATTTTTCTGTCTGGACGAATTTGCATTGGAATTTGGAATGTAGCTCCACCTACTCTACGACTACGTACTTCTACGTGAGGCATAACATTGGTTAACGCATCTTTCCAGATTTCTAATGATGGTTTCTCTGCATCTTGTTTTTTAGACTCAATGATGTCAATTGCATCATAAAATACTTTAAACGCTGTCGATTTTTTTCCATCCCACATTAAGTTGTTCACAAAACGTGTTACCAGTTGGTCATTAAACCTTGGATCTGGTAAAAGTGGTCTTTTCTTTGCCGCTCTTTTTCTCATGTCTTTTTTTTAATAAAATGTCATACCCATACAATTGCGATTAACCACATTCCTATGAGAACAACTTTTTAAATTACTTTTTTGCTTCTTTTGGGCGTTTAGCACCATACTTAGATCTTCTTTGCGTTCTTCCTGCTACTCCTGACGTATCAAGCGCACCACGAACGATGTGATATCTAACTCCTGGTAAATCTTTTACCCTTCCACCCCTAACTAATACTATCGAGTGCTCTTGTAAATTGTGTCCTTCACCAGGGATGTAAGCATTTACTTCATTACCATTTGTCAAACGTACACGCGCTACTTTACGCATTGCAGAGTTTGGTTTTTTTGGTGTTGTAGTGTAAACACGCGTACAAACCCCCCTTCTTTGAGGACAAGAATCTAAAGCAACCGATTTACTCTTCTTAGTTATCTGAGTTCTTCCTGTTCTTACTAATTGTTGAATTGTTGGCATAATTAATACTAAAAATTTCTTATTATATTAAATTCCCGCTTTTTACGGGGTTGCAAATGTAGAAAATATTTTTCACTCTACAAACGTTAAACTATTAATTTTCAATAAGATTATTTTGCCGTTTGATTTTTATTACAAACCACAGATATTTGCATTACATTTATTAAAACACTCACTCATTTGAAACCTTTGCTCCTTTTAATTTTATTTTTGAATTTTGGATGGTGTTGTTCTGCTCAAAATTTTCAATTGCAAATAATCGGAAACACTGAATTAGAAACGAAAACTATTGATTCGTTGCAGTATAATTCCAATCACAAAAACACAAAATCCATCCATGACGAAACTATTCGAATGTCCGATAAACTATCTAAAATAGGATTTATTGAAAACAATGTAACTGACAATATCAAAATAAACGATTCCAGCTATATCGCAAAATTAACGCTCGGAAACAGAATCAAATCGATACATATATATAGGTAGAAATATCGAATTAAAAAACACGATTGCTCCTAACAAAACAAAAGACACCATCGCTATTCGATATGAAGAAACAGAAGCATTCTTAAACAAGGCTTTACAAAAGTTAGAACAAAAAGGATTTGCATTAGCCAAATTAAAACTGACAAATATCCAAAACAAAAACAAAGCTCTTTACGCAGATTTAGAATTCACAGCTGACAAAAAAAGAGAAATAAACGCAATAGTAAGTAACAGGAACGATATATTGTCGTATTTTATAGGGTCAAACCCTCAATGACTATGTAGTTTGCCTCTAAAAACATATACGACATTATTTTAATAAAATTACTTAATTAAATATGCCGAAAAGGAAAACAAAACAAACTTTCCGAAAGGACATATAGCCCAAATCAATCGAAAATACTACAACAAAACTTTCAACCAGAACATTGTTGAACAAGTGCATAATGAATTCGAAAAATTCAGATTCGTAAGTCAGGTAAAATATCCAGAAATTTTACTCACAACAGACACTACAAAAATATATGTCTACCTAGAAAAAAGAAAATCAAATACTTTTGACGGCTTTATAGGCTTTTCTAACAATGAGAACAAAAAAATAGTATTTAATGGTTATTTAGATATAAACCTCGAAAACACTTTACGAGTCGGAGAACAATTTTCATTGTATTGGAAAAGCGACGGAAACAAACAAAAAACGTTTAGAACCAGCATAGAATTACCGTATTTATTCAAAAGCCCAGTCGCACTCAAAGCCAACCTTACCATTTTCAAACAAGACAGCACCTATCAAAACACAAAAACCGGAATCGACTTAGGTTATTTCATCAATTACAACACCCGAATTTATCTGGGCTACCTGTCAACCGAATCCAGCGACATTCAGAATACCAACAGCGAACAACTGAGTGATTATAAAAATTCGTTTTTGACTTCAGCTTTCGAATACACGAAAAACGACAACAACAATTCTAAATTTCCAAAAAAAACAACAATCTCCCTTACCATTGGACTTGGAAAAAGAGATTCCAACAATGCGTCCGAAGCAACAACCGCGAACCAACAATTTTACGTCAATCTGGAAATGATGCATAATTTTTATTTGAATAAAAAAAACAGCATCAATATCAGAAGTCAAAATTATTATTTGCAAAGCGACACTTATATTATAAATGAACTATTTCGTTTTGGAGGGATAAATTCGATAAGAGGATTTGAAGAAAACAGTCTGCAAGCGCATTTTTTTACTTCAATTTTAACAGAATATCGCTATGCACTTTCTCCAAATTTATACCTTCACTCCATCTTAGATTATGGCTTATACAAAGAAAAAACAATTCAAGAAGAAAACAATCAAAAAACAAACTTAATAGGCGTGGGACTAGGACTGGGGCTGCAAACAAAAAACGGAACACTAAAACTAGCCTTAACAAAAGGAAGCACGAAAAACCAAAAACTAAATTTTTATAACACTATCATTCACATATGTTATAATGTTAAATTTTGAATGCGTGCATAAAAAATCATTTCAAATGTTAGGAAAGTTAACAAATTATTAAGATTTTTGTCCCACTAATTCAAAATATTTAAAAATGAAACTAAAGTTCAATGGATTCTTAGTGCTATTAGTAGTACTTGTGGCGCAACTAACTTTTGCGCAAGAAAGAGCTGTTTCAGGAACTGTTTCCGACAATGCAGGATTGCCTTTACCAGGCGTGAGTGTATTAGTGAAAGGAACTAAATCCGGAACACAAACTGATTTTGACGGAAAATATTCTATCAAAGCAACATCAAGCCAAGTCTTGATTTTTAGCTACATTGGGATGAAAACCCAAGAAGTAATGGCTAGTTCATCAACTGTAAATGTAAAATTAACAGGTGATGCATTAGAACTTGAAGGTGTTATTGTAACCGCTTTAGGGATCAAAAGATCAGAAAAAGCAATAGGCTATGCTGCCCAAAGTGTAAAAGGTGAAGCACTGACTGAAGCAAGAGAAAGCAACTTAGTAAATGCCTTGAGTGGTAAAATTGCCGGAGTTCAAGTAACGAATAGTTCAGGAGCAGTTGGGGCATCTTCAAGAGTAGTATTACGTGGTAACTCTTCAATTACCGGAAATAACGAAGCTTTATTTGTTGTTGATGGTGTTCCTTTTGATAATTCATCCTACAGTAAATCAAATGCAAATGGAGGAAATGATTTACCAAATGGTGTAGCCAGTATCAGTCCTGATGACATAGAGAGCATGACCGTACTAAAAGGACCAAATGCCGCTGCATTATATGGTCTTAGAGCAAGTAATGGGGTAATTATTATTACAACAAAATCTGGTAAATCCGGAAAAGGAAAAAGTGTAGTTTCATTTAACACAAACACTACATTCTCAAATCCTTTGGTAGTTCCAAATTACCAAAATTCATTTGGCCAAGGTGCAACTTCAGATTATTTTGAATATGTTGACGGTGCTGGTGGAGGTTATAATGACGGTGTAGATGAAAGCTGGGGCCCTGCCTTGGACAAAGGATTGTCTTTTGTTCAATGGGATTCATATAAAGTAGGTGGCGCTCCGTTGCCATGGGTTTCTCATCCTAATAACGTAAGAAATTTCTACGAGACAGCTGTATCAACATCTAATAACCTGTCTTTATCTTCAGGTAATGAAGACGCTAACTTTAGAATGTCCGTTGGTAATACTAATGAGAAAGGAATGTTGCCTTCAACTGACTTTAAAAAATTAAGTGTTAGTTTAAATGGAAATATCAAATTAAACGAAAGACTTTCTTCCGGTGTATCATTAATGTATTTTAATGATAAAAGTAATAATTTACCAACTGGTGGATATGATAATGAAAATGTGGCTCAACAGTTTATCTGGTCTGCAAGAAATGTAAATTTCACTGATTTAAGAGATTTTAATAATTTGCCTCTATCTCCCGAAAACACTCCTGCTGCCGGAACTCCACTCAACTGGAACAATAACTTCCAAAACAATCCGTATTGGGTTTTAGCCACTAATAGAAATACATTTGACAAAGACAGGCTTACCGGTTCAGCATTTATGACCTATGAACTTGCAAAAGATTTTACAGCAACCGGCAAAATGTCCTTAGATCATTACTCTCAAGTAATTACTAAAAGACAAGCATGGGGTTCAAATTCAGCCCCTGATGGAACTTTTAGTGAAAACACTTTAAGATATTCTGAAATAAATTCAGAAATGCTTTTAGGGTACAAAAATAATATTACAGAAGACATTGCCTTTAACATAAATTTTGGTGCCAACCAAATGAGAAGAAAAACAACTCAAACATTTGGAGCCATTACAGCTTTGGAATTACCCAATTTTTATAATTTATCCAATATAAAATCAGGAACCACTCCTCAATTTGGAAATAATTATAATGAAGTTAGAATTGGATCTTTATATGGTTTTGGACAAGTTTCTTATAAAAATTATTTCTACGTTGATTTTTCAGGAAGAAATGACTGGGCAAGTGTACTGCCAGCACATAATAATTCATTTTTCTATCCTGCAGTATCAGGGTCTTTAATACTATCTGAGATTTTTAATACAACTGGCTCTGCTGTTAATTACATTAAATTAAGAGGAGGATGGTCAAAAGTAGGAGGAACGGGTGCTTTAAGTGCTTATAATATAAACTCTACTTATGCCCTGGCAAATAGTGGATGGGGAAATCAAGCTTCAACGCCGAATACTCAATTTAATCCAAATTTAAAACCTGAAACCGTTGTTGGAACAGAGGTGGGTATTGATATAAATGCTTTCCAAAACAGATTGCGTTTTGCGGGTACTTATTACACTAAAGTCAGTTCTGATCTGCTAGTGCCGATTCAAGTTTCAGCTGCAACAGGATTTACAAGTGTTTGGGATAACATTGCCTCCATGGAAAATAAAGGGATTGAATTGCAATTAGGAGTTACTGCTTTGAAAACTAAAGATTTTAGTTTTGATATCGATTTAAACTTTGCCAAGAATGATAATACTGTTACTTCACTTGGTGGATTAGATACTTATATTCTAGGGCAACAATGGGGTATTACTTTAGAGGCCAGAACAGGTGAATCCTATGGTTCTCTTGTTGGTAGAGGGTTCTCAAAAGATACTGATGGTAATGTAATTTACGAAAATGGATTGCCTGTTATCGAAACTGACAAAAAAATATTAGGTAATATCACTCCTGACTGGACAGGAGGAGCAAACTTCACAGTAAAGTATAAAGGTTTCGATTTTAGCACATTAATTGATGCTAAAGTTGGTGGAGATGTTCATTCCATGACGTATGCATGGGGTAGATATGCTGGTACATTAGAAGAATCTTTAATTGGACGTGAAACTGGTCTTGTAGGTAACGGAGTTATGTCTGATGGTGCAGGTGGCTATATTCCTAATAATGTTGTTGTAAGTGCAAAATCATTTAATCAAGCAGCATATGGTAATACTATTGAAGAAAGTGCTATTTTTGATGCAACTTATGTTAAATTAAGACAAATGTCTTTAGGGTATTCATTCCCAAAACAGTGGTTAAATGGCACAGCAATTACGGACTTCAAGTTTTCATTAGTTGCTAGAAATTTAGCGATTTTATACAAAGAGGCCCCACATATTGATCCGGAAACTGGGTTTGGTAGTGGTAATGGCGTTCAAGGTATGGAATTTGGTCAAATTCCTTCAGCAAGGTCTTATGGGTTTAACATATCAGTTAAATTTTAAATCTAATAATTAGAAAATCATGAAAAAAATATCAATTTTATTTATTGCATTGATTGCGCTTTCGGGTACAAGTTGTGATAAAGACTTCGAAGCAGTAAATACAGATCCAAATAATTCAGTTTCAGTTCCTGCTCATTTATTATTGGGAAATATTGTTCGTATCAACCAAAATACTATTTATGGTATGCAACAAGGTGGAGATATGGGAATGGTTTGGGCTCAACATTTGTCTAAGGTACAATACAATGACGAGGAAAGATATATTCCCAGAAGAGGAGCTATAGACGGCGTATGGAATAACTTGTATGCCTCTGTAATTGCCGATGCACAATCCATGTACACTTTGGCCGATAAAGAAGGAAACAGCAATCTTAAAGGAATTTCATTAGTGCTTCAGGCCAATGGATTTCAAATTTTGACTGATCTCTATGGTCCAATTCCGTTTACGGAATTTAATCAGATTGGTAATTTAAAACCGGTTTATGATAGTCAGGAAGTTGTTTACGATGGTATAATCGATATGTTAACTCGTGCAGATGCGCTTTTGGCAAATGGCACAGGTGATGTTCCTGCCACTTCTGATTTAGTGTATGCCGGAAACGCTTCAAAATGGAGAAAATTTGCTAATTCATTAAAATTAAAAGTCTTAATGAGAATTTCAAAAGCAAAAAATGTCAGTACCCAACTTCAAGCATTAGTAAGTGCGGGACAATTAATGTCTTCTACCGATGATAGTGCACAAATACTCTATTTAGCAGCACAACCGGATGCAAATCCTATTTATGAAACTGTCATTTTTGGTACACGGTCTGAATATAAAGTGAGTTCTGTTTTAGTTAAAAAATTACAAGCTCTGGCAGACCCTAGATTACCTGTTTTTGCACAAAAAAATAACGCAGGTCTTTATGTTGGAAATATACCCGGTCAGGAAAATTCTGGAAATTATAATGGATTTTCATCTTTAGGAACCTTTTATTTAAATCCTACATTACCGGGTGTAATCTTATCGTATGCACAGTCAGAATTTTTATTGGCTGAAGCGATCAATGAAGGATATGTATCCGGAGGTAATGCAGCCGCATTACTACATTACAAGAACGGGATTACTGCTAACTTTAAATTCAACGGAATTGAAGGAAGTGCCGCTGCTTATGTAGCGCTGCCTAACATTGAATTTACAAATCAGGCTGATGCAAGAGTTAAAATTGGCGAACAAGTATGGTTTGCTCTTTTTGGTCAGGGTTTTGAAGCATGGACAGAATGGAGAAGAACAGGTTATCCGGCTTTATCTCCAGTTGTTCAAGCAGCTGAGGCTAGTATTCCTTCAAGATTATATTATAATTCACAGGAAATTTCACTTAACAGAGTAAATTATGATGCTGCAACCGCAACATTAACGGGTGGAGATAAATTAACATCTCGTCTTTGGTGGATGAAATAATAATATTTAAAAAGAAAAAAATGAAAAAATTTAAATTATATTCTTTAGCTCTTTTAGTCTTAACCGGTCTTCTTTCATGTGAGAAAGATAGCGATATGCTAACGGGTGGAGCAAAAACAGGTGGTTTATTAACTGTAAATTCAGGATTAATAGGCTATGTGGTTGGAAACGGTAATGATTTCAAATATCCAGCAAAAGTTACGGTTTTTCAAGGTGATGTTTTAACTTCTAAAATTGAAATTTACAAATCATTCACAAACGTGGCTGGAGTAAAAAGCAATGAGGTATTATTCAAAACAATTGATATTCCAGCTACACCCAAAAATCAAACTATTGATTTTACAGTGACATACAATGAGTTAAAAGCCGGTCTGACTGTAGGTGGTCAACCACTTCCAACAGATGATAGTTTATTAAAAATAGGAGATGCATGGACTTTGAGATATGTAACTACAACCTCTGAGGGAACTGTACATAATAATTCCAAAAGCACTAAAGTTGCTGTAGGAACTCGTTTTGCAGGAACATATAGAGTTATTGATAGTAATTACTGGAGACTTGGTGTTAGCAATGGTGGATGGAATGGAGATATTCGTATAGTAGAATCAGTTGATGCAACAACTTACAGATTTGTTGATTATGCTGGTCCTTTTCAAGCGGCTACAAATACACACTATTTTACAATTGATGCCGCAAGTGTAGTTAACACACCACAAACCTATAAAGGAGCAGTACAGTTGTTGAATGGATGGCCAATAATTAACTGCACATCTAACCCTATAGACATGAAACTTTCATGTGGATATGCGGGACCTCAAAACACGGTAACTAAAGATGATGTTAATAATAAAGACAGAATCTACAGGACCTATGGTTATTATACTGGTGCTGGTGCCAAGGGACCACGTGAATTTTATGAAGCTTTAGAAAGAGTAGTCAACTAATAAAAAAAGATAATGAAAAAAATAACCAAACAATTTATATTTTCAGCACTTTCAATGACTGCACTACTTTTTGTAGGATGTCAGGATGAACCTGAACTTACTGGACAAAGCACTATTGAGGTTGCTCAAAATGTTACAGGTACTGTTGCTTTTGTTGCACCATTGGCAGCAACACAAACAGTGAATGAAAAAAATGAAGGAAAATATCAGTATAAACTTAACATTTCTAATGCCCAACCAGTCGACATCTTTGTAAAAGTGAAGATAAAATCCGGAACAGCCACTAGAGGAACGGATTATGACTTTGATGACCAACTTGTAATTAAAGCATATGCTACTTCTGTAACGGGAAATATAAGTATACTAAATGATGCCGTTTTTGAACCAACTAAAAATTTCGTTTTAGAAATTGGCGGTGATGTAAATATATCTAATGCTTCAATTCCTGCAAGCACTATATCATTTAGTATTCTTAATGGTTTATCAGATGATTTAGAATTAGCCTTCAATTTTAATAAAGCTTTTTCAGACGGTGGAGTAGCCAAAACTTTATGTGGTATCGGATATGATATGGATTTTTATGTATTAGATTCAAATGGTGATGATACTGGAATTTACGATGCAGCAGCAAGTGGATGTCCTGAACATTTAACAGTTTCTCCTGCTAATTTCCCTAATGGATCTTACGATATCTATTATGACATTTATCGAACTAAAGGTCTTAATACGATGAATACTCCTGAGTTTGTAATTCCAATTACTGTAGATTACTCTAGAGAAGGTAGTAATGTTTCCGGAACATTTAATCAAGAAGCACAATTTGCCCCTACTTCAAAAACCGTTCAAGGAAGCAGGTTTGAATTTGTTGTTACTATTGTAGTTAATAACGGGGTTTACACTTTGAAAAATAGTGTTCCTATAGACATAGCTACTCTTAGAAAAGTAAACAATACACTCGAGGTCATGAAGCAAGCCAGAATGAATAATAAAAAATAATAACTAGTTAATAATACTCCGTTTAAGTAAACTGTATTTTTAATTAAATTTGAAAAACCATCCCACTATTCGGGGTGGTTTTTTTTTATATCTTTGCACCATGGAAAAAGAACACCAAATATTCGGGATTAGAGCAATAATTGAAGCCATACAAGCGGGCGCAACTGTAGACAAAGTCTATATTCAAAAGGAAGCCAGCAGCGAACTGATGAAAGACTTGATGAAAGTGATGAAGCGTGGTAATATTAACTTTTCTTATGTTCCTGTTGAAAAACTAAACAGACTTACGCCTAATAACCATCAAGGTGCAGTGGCGACCATCTCTCCCATCTCCTTTTTTGATTTGGAATCTCTTATAGAATCAGTACTTGAGAATGGAAAAAAACCGTTGTTTTTAATTTTGGACCAAATATCGGATGCACGTAATTTTGGTGCAATAATCAGAACTGCTGAATGTACCGGAGTAAATGGAATTATTGTCCAAAAAGCAGGTTCTGCTCCTGTCAACGGTGACACCGTAAAAACATCGGCTGGAGCTGTTTTTAACATTCCTATCTGCAAAGTAGAACACATCAAAGATGCTATTTTTCTTTTACAGGCCAGTGGTATTAAAACTGTTGCTGCAACTGAAAAAACAGATCAAAATATTTATGACATTTCGCTAAATGAACCTGTCGCCATTATTATGGGATCAGAAGATCGCGGGGTAAACCCTTCGGTTTTAAAAATTGTTGATGAAAAGGCAAAACTACCTATGTTTGGAACTATTGGTTCTTTAAATGTATCGGTGGCTTGCGGTGCTTTTTTATACGAAGCGGTAAGACAAAGAATCCCATCCCCAACCCTTCCCTAAGGGAAGGGAGCCTAGATAAACAAATAAAACGAATCAAGACTGCGGTTTTGATTCGTTTTTTTTATCTTCTACAATAGTATAACTAACAGGGAAACTTGAGGAATAATAAGAAACTAATTCCTCAATTGTTTCTTCTTTTGGAAGATTCATAAAGTTTCCATTGGCATCAAAACGTTGCATGAATGGATCTTCCTCAGGATTATAATCTGGTTTTTCCCAATCGTATTTAATTAACTTTTTATACTCTGGTGTTTTATAAATCAAAGAAAGAGCAAAACCCGTTATCAATCCAGCCAAGTGACCTTCCCAAGAAATTTTTTTGTCTCCCGAGGTCTCGGGACTAGGAAAAGCATACCAAACTAAACCACCATAAATAACAATAACAGCAAGCGACAAAGCGACCAAGCGATAATATTTTGTTTGTATTCCTTTGAAAAAAATAAAGCTCACCAAGACATAAACCAATCCGCTAGCTCCAATATGGTAATTATCCCTTCCAATAACCCAAGTAATAATTCCCGAAAGTAAAATTCCAAATCCAATGACTCTTATAGACTGATTCGCATAAAAAAATTGCAAAGCTGCCAATAAGATTAATAATGGAATTGAATTATTATACAAATGCTCAATATCACCATGAATGAAAGGGCTGAATAAGACCCCTTGTAAGCCGGAAAGTTCTCTTGGATAAATACCATTTTCAACAAAATCAAAATCAAATCGGATTTCAAGCCAAAAAACAAACCACAGGAATACCACAAAAAAAAGTGGAAGTCCAACAACCGAATTAGTAAATTTGAAATGATTATCCATTAGTTTTAGTTTCGTGTTCTTTTTAAATTAAAATCAAAAATTTATCCAAAAGCAATTTAATGCTATTTTGTCATACTAAAACTAAAAAGACATTTTAAATTGTGATGCCTAGCCCAGATGGAAACGGCATCCTTTTTATGTCGTTTTTTAACGAGATAAAAAGATATAGTGGACAGCTGGAAATAGCTCCTAAAAAAAATTAGAAACTAAAACAAGTTCAGTTTGAAAAATAGTAATTTTACAAAATGGAAGCACCACTTGCAGAACGCATTCGACCACAAAAATTAGAAGACTATATCAGTCAGTCCCATTTGGTAGGATCAAGCGGATCATTGACACAACAAATTACAAAAGGAATAATTCCTTCTCTGATTTTTTGGGGACCGCCAGGAACGGGAAAAACGACTTTGGCACAAATTATTGCGCAAGAATCTAAGCGACCGTTTTATATTTTAAGTGCTATCAATTCAGGCGTGAAGGATATTCGTGATGTTATTGAAAAAGCAAAACAAAGCGGTGGATTATTTACTGCAAAAAACCCTATTCTTTTTATAGACGAGATTCATCGTTTTAGTAAATCCCAACAAGATTCATTATTAGCTGCCGTAGAAAAAGGCTGGATTACATTAATAGGCGCCACTACTGAAAATCCGAGTTTTGAGGTTATTCCCGCATTGCTTTCGCGTTGCCAAGTTTATGTTTTGAATGCTTTTACTAAAGCTGATTTGGAAACCTTATTGGAACGCGCCATGAAAACGGATGAATTTCTAGCAACGAAAAACATTGTTTTGAAAGAAACAGAGGCACTTTTGCGACTTTCTGGAGGTGATGGACGCAAGCTATTAAATATTTTTGAACTGGTCGTAAACGCTTCGAATGAAGCTGAGATTATAATCACCAACGATCGGGTTTTTGAATTAGTGCAACAAAATACCGTTTTATATGACAAAAGTGGTGAACAGCATTATGATATTGTTTCGGCTTTTATAAAATCAATTCGCGGAAGTGATCCAAACGGAGCTGTATATTGGCTAGCTCGAATGATTGAAGGCGGGGAGGATGTAAAATTTATAGCCCGACGCATGCTTATTCTATCGAGCGAAGACATAGGAAATGCCAATCCTACCGCTTTTATTATGGCCAATAATGCATTTCAGGCAGTTTCAACTATTGGTTATCCTGAAAGCAGGATTATATTAAGCCAATGTGCCATTTACTTAGCAACATCCCCAAAAAGTAATGCTTCTTATCTTGCGATAGGAACGGCACAACAACTGGTGAAACAAACAGGCGATTTGCCAGTTCCGATTCATTTGCGCAATGCTCCTACCAAATTAATGAAAGAATTGGGTTATGGTGACGAGTACAAATATTCGCACGATTTTGCCAATAATTTTACTGAACAGGAATTTCTACCTAATGAGATCAGCAACAAGCCCATTTATAATCCGGGAAATAACTCCCGAGAAAATACCATTAGGGAATTCTTGAAAAATCGTTGGAAAAACAAATATGGGTATTAAAATTATCGAGTTACTTACATAAATACCAATGCTAAATCTAATGAACTCGTACTTGGTCTATTTTTTTTTAACAGCTGTGATAACTTTACACTAATATCATCAAATGGATATTTTTCTTTAAAAACAAAAAACACACCCCTAACCCCTCTCAAGAGGGGAATTCGACCTTGCTAACATTAAACCTTTAGTTGTTTTTTATGTAAATAAGTCGAAAAAATTAAAAGCGATGCAGTGCATCGCTTTACAAAATTATATCTTTAAAAATCTAAAATTTAACTTCTATTTTTTCTGAAATTAATTTGTCATTAAGATAATATTCAAAAAACCACTGATTGTCTTTTGCAATTAAAACACCTTGGATATTTCCCTTTGCTGCAATGAAACAATCTTTTCCAGAAGTATTAAATACTTTCATAATAACTTTTGGTACACTATCGATTAGTTGAAAACCAGTAGCTGTAGGCTGTGCGTATAGCATTTTCGAATTATCAACAATTACATTCTGTGAATTATCAGCTTCGTCTATAGGTAAAGCCACTGGCGCCACTTGGGAAACTGGTGACGGACTTGGTTTAGAAACTGCAATTGGATTACTATTCCCAGCGTCATTATATTTATATTGTAAAGCATAAACAGATATAAAAGCCTTGTTTAATGCTTCGGTATAAGCCAATTGAAAGTCTTTTTCTTTGCTTATACCAATATCAGATTTGAAAATGATTTTCCCATTACAATCCTTGAAAGTGATATACAGTTTCGTTGTTAAAAATGATTTTTCTTTCACAACATCAAAATACAACAAACTACACCTATCATTATTTTCTTTTGGCAATGGCTCATTATCATAAAACCCTTGAAAACCAGCTTTGCTTAAATTAAACTTAGACAAAGTGGCGAGTCGATATTGATTATCACTTTTTACAAAATCAAATTTTAAAGGAACAAGTACCGCTTTATAATCATTTACGGATTGCGAGAAACAGTAACTCGAAATTAATACTGCCAGAAACAGGAATCGTGTTTTCATACGTAGATAATATTTGTTTTTAATGGAATATGGTATCGCCATTCTTCATTTATGATTGTGTTTTTTGAATCATGGCGATTTCATAATTTATAAATATTTTTTTAATTCTAACAAATGATTGACTTGTTTAATATTCTGTTCTACAGGAACGTTACTTTCGTTAAAAAAAATCGCATCTAATCCTGCATCAAGAGCTCCTTGAACATCCGCTTCAATACAATCCCCAACCATAATACTGTTTTCTTTTTTGGCTTTGGCCAAATCAAGAGCATATTCAAAAATAATAGGATTTGGTTTTTTCACTCCTGCCATTTCCGAATTGGTAATCGTTTGAAAGTAACTCCCAATATTTGAATTATTTAATTTTTTAAATTGCACTTCAGCAAAACCATTAGTAATGATATGAAGTTTATATTTTTGATTTAAATAATCCAAAACCTCAAAAGTCCCGTCAAAAAGATGGTTGCTTTCAGGCAATAACTGAATGTATTCTTGAGCAATACTTTCTATCTCTTCATCGGAAATAGCGTAGTTCAATGCATCGAAAGAATGTTTCAATCTATTGTAACGCAATTCATCATGGGAAATTTTATCGTATTGATATAATTTCCAACACACTTGATTTATGGGAACATATTTTTCAATGAATTCTTTGGTTTCAATTGCGGGATGCTTTCTATTAAAAATAGTCTCAAATGTCAACTCCGAATTTTTATCAAAATCCCAAAGCGTATGATCTAAATCAAAGAATATATCAGTAATTTTATTTTGAAACATGAATACGATTATTTAAAAATTCTTTTATCGAAAGGAAAGTCATTTTGCCCTATAATTTTAATTTTATTAAAATCTTTATGATTCGGATTTATTAAAAAATTAAAATCTCCTTTCACAACTGCTGATGGCACTTTCATTACGCAAGCCTCATTTTTTTTTACAAAATCATCCCCTAGTAACGGTGTTTCAAATGTACAAGGAAAAACATTCCAATCCTCTTTTAAAACTGTCGGATTTAAAATTTCAATAGAAACAGCATCTGGAATATGAATAGTTAACATTACAAAATCATTTGGCAATATAGCTAATGAAAGATGAACAACTACCTCCGCCATTGCCAAGGCTCTACTTTGTGCACAATAAATTATTTCTGTCCCTTTTGAATTCCAACGAGCACCTATTATTGAAGCTCCTTTTCCTGACAATTCAATAGGATATTTTTTGCGAGCTAGTCGAAAAACTTCCATTATACAAAAACCCCTTGATCTATTTTACTTAACTCATTAATCACCATTTCTTTTCCATAAGAATCTCTAAGTAATTCTATGGGTTTCAAATTCCCAAGAGCAAAAGAAGGTATGTTTAGCCACAAATAAAATTGCTCTTCTGTATCAAAAACGTCCTTTCCTAGCGAAGTAACTTCCGCTAATTCTAAAATCTTTTCGGATTGTAATGATTTGAATACAAAATTTACTTTGACTTTATTTCTTTGAAGTGATTTTGTAGAAATCCCTAAAAAAGACGCCCAATCCTCTTCATTAAAAGGAGTTCTTTCTTTTATTAGATTAAAAAATTCATAAGGAATTCCCTCACGAATAGAATGAATAATTAACATTCTATTTTTTAGAAATTCATCATAGGTTATATTTTTATTGATGAGCGTATACCCTCTATCACGCTCTACTTTATTGACAAAAACTCTAACTGCTTTATCAATTGCTATTCCTGATTTAATTTTCACAGCTCCCATAAAAAGACATTTGACCTCAAATATAAGACAAATGTCTTGAATAAACAAATTTTCTAAAATATTCCTTCATCAACAAAGCTAAAATAATTAGTTTCAGTCACGATAAGATGATCTAAAACTTTTATTTCTAAACTCTCTCCTGCTAATTTTAGCTTCCGTGTAATTTGTTTGTCAGCATCACTAGGTATCAATGTTCCCGAAGGATGATTGTGACACAAGATTAATCCCGTAGCACCCATTTCAAGTGCAGTTTTGAAAACCAATCTCACATCGACCAAAGTTCCTGTTATTCCGCCTTTACTCAATTGTGACTTTGAAATGACTTTATTTGAATTATTCAAATATACGATCCAAAACTCCTCATGTGGCAATTCACCAATAATAGGTTGCATGATTTCGAAAATTGTTTTGCTGGAAGTAATTTTTGTTAATTCTACTGCATCCTCTGCCCTTCTTCGTCTTCCCAATTCCATTGCTGCGATTATTGAAATGGCTTTGGCCTCCCCTATTCCTTTAAAGTTCATTAACTGTGTTATGGATAATTTTCCTAACGCATTCAAATTATTATTGACACTCGCTAAAATCCTTTTACTCAAATCAACGGCTGATTCATTTCGGCTTCCTGATCCGATCAAAATCGCAATCAGTTCCGCATCACTCAAAACACTTTTGCCTTTTAGCATCAATTTTTCTCGTGGTTTGTCGTCTTCGGACCAATTGGTTATTGGAAAAAAAGAATTTTCAGGCATAGGCTTATTTCTTAAATTTGTTTTTTCATGCAAATACTATTTTCTAAACCCACGTAAGGTTCATAGTTATCAACAATAGTATATCCTACTTTTTGATACAAACCGATAGCTTCTTTTTGTTTATACAACGTTTCCAGTACAGAAAAAGAAAACCTTAACTCATGTGCCCAAACTTCCAGTTCTTGTAATATTTTTTGGGCAAAGCCCATTCCTCTTGCTTCGGGAGAAACAAACATACGCTTTAATTCAATTGTATTTTTATCATACTTCTTGAAACAACCGCAGGCAACAGCTTTATTATCAAGATAAACAATAACAACATTAGGATTAAACTCAATGATATTATTTCCCCAATAATTTGTTTTTAATTCTGGATAACACTCCCACAAACTGGCATCTAATGCCGCAATGAGATCAATAAAATCTGGATTCTCACTCGTAGTTTTAGCAATTTCAATTTTGTTATTCATATCTTTATTAAGCTAAAACTCCTTTTACATCATTACAATTCAATTTTAATAAATAACCTCAAACCTTCTTGGTCTTTAACCATTTGCCTATAAGACATGAAAAAGATATTTTGCAGCGACTTTTATTAGCAATTTACTAAAATCAATAATTTATTTTTTTAACCATTTCTTCATAGAAAACAGTATTACCATAATTATAACTTATTTTTTAAAAATGCTGTGAGAATTATTTCATCGTATTTAGTTAAAACCCAATCCATAAGTTTTTCTCTATATTCAAAATTTATATTGATTCCTTTTTGAGAAAACCATTTACTTTCAATAGTGGTTAATTTGTCCAAGAAACCCAATTTATCAGTCAAATATAATTCTTCTTTATATAGATAGACCAACTCATAATCTGTATAGCAACAAATATTTTCAATCATTTTATTAAAACTTTTTTCAGAAAATAAAACTTTAAAATAAAACACAACCGCTTGTTTATTTTTGTCAAAACTCCTTTTAGCTTTACCCAATAAATTCGACCTAAATTTTTTAAATTCCAACGCTGGAATCGTCTCTTTTATCATCAGATAATCATCAAAATTAAAATCGATATTTACTGTATTCATTAATATAGCTACTAGCTTTTTTTCATTCTCTTGTAGAGTATAAATAGTTTTTAAACGTTTCCAGTATTCAAAATTAAATTCTACATAATAATTATTAGCTACTTGCTGAGTGGCATAATTTTCAGCTAAGGAAATTTGATTTATTGCAATCAAACTGTCTATTAAAGTTAGATTAAAATCATTTTCATATCTAACAGGCTTAAAATACTGGAATAATTCTTCGAAAAGATTATTTTCTGTAATAACCTCTATTACGAAATTAGAAATAGCAATACCTAATCTTATTTCATTTTTATTTACGTACAAGAAAAATTCCTTTAGTTTTTTAGCATAATATTTTTTCCGTTCTATATTAGATTCTTCTTTTCTATAAAGTGAAACCATATAATCAAAAATCATATTACTTATAGATTGTTTAGAATCATAAAAAATAATTTTAAAATTCAAATCAACAACATCTTCCCATTTATTTTCATCAGTAATCGAGGTGATTTCAGCAATTATTTCATTAGGAATTTTCTCTATATAGCGAATCAATCGCACACTAGTAGTAAAAATTCGATTATTAAAATCTATAAGCCCCTCAATAACAAACAGTATCATCTCTAATCTTTCTTTATTAGAAAGATCTGCTTTGCAATATTCTATTACAGGTTTTAAAGTGATCTCTAATAATTCAATTATTTTTTTTAGTTCATTAATTTCAACATTTTTCTTGTTCTTTATAACAGATTTTATAGAATTTTCAATCAATAATTTAACATCAGATTTGCTATATTCTACTTTTGAAATTGAAAATTCATTGACAAAAAGCAACTCTAAATCTTTATTCTTTTTTAATAATTGAATTACCCAATTTCTCAAAGCATTTTGGTCTAACTCTTCGATAAGTTCTTCTGATTGAGTACGTTTCTTCTTTCTGGGAGATTTGACTTTTTTTGCATTTTTTTTGGATAAATAATTTAAAAATGCGATTTTATGAATGCAAAAACCTTTACTATTACATTCACAACTTGAATTTATTATTTCATTTTTATCAGAAACTTCAATTGCAACATCATAACTATCCTTATCTTGATCGACATAGGCAACAAATGAATTTGGTTTTTCTTCATCTATATCCCTAACTATAAGTTTTTCGCTTTTTTTTAATAAAGCAGAACTAATTTTTTTTGAAAAATTTAGAAATGTTAATCTTTCTTCCATAACAAAAATTTACTCTATCAAATCCTTCACTTCATCAAAATTCAAACCACCGTAATTACCAGAACTCATCAGCAACAAAGCAGAATTATCAAGATCTAAATTAAACAGATACTCTTTAAAATCTTTTGGATTCGTATAAATGATTAAATCTTCTCTATTGAAAGCCTGAGCAATTTGTTCGTAAGTCACTTCTTCGAGTTGCTTAATTTTGACAGCATCTGGTGAATAAAAAACAACGGCTTTATCCGCATATTCTAATGCGCCTTCGTATTCTTTTAAAAATTCAGCATTCAGGCTACTGTACGTATGCAATTCTAAACAAGCGACCAAAGTTCGGTTTGGATATTGTTCTTTTACGGCTTTTGTAGTTGCAGCCACTTTACTTGGAGAATGGGCAAAATCTTTATAGGCAACTTTAGTTTTGCTTTCGGCAATTTTCTCCAAACGTTTTGAAGCGCCTTTGAAACTGGCAATAGCTTCATAAAAATCAGCCTCATCGACACCCATATTTTGGCAAATCCATTTGGCTCCAGCCAAATTATTAAGATTATGCGCTCCAAAAACTTCAATTGGCATGTCGCCTTCAGGAGTTTCAAGAAGCGTCACTCCATCGCTTACTGTGTATTTTGGTGTATGATACGCTAATTTTCGGATTGGGTTCGTAGCGGCTTCGGCGACACGTTTCACTTCAGGATCCTCTTCATTGTAAACTAAAATTCCACCATTGGTAATTTTACCAATAAAAATTTCAAACTGTTCCACATAATTCTCATACGTTGGAAAAACATTAATATGATCCCAAGCTATACCACTAATCAAAGCGATATTAGGCTGATACAAATGAAACTTTGGTCTTCTGTCTATTGGTGAAGACAAATATTCATCCCCTTCTAATACGATAAAATCATTTCCTTCAGTAAGATGCACCATCGTATCAAATCCTTCCAGTTGTGCGCCAACCATATAGTCTACCGCTATATCATGGTAATGCATCACATGAAGAATCATTGAAGTAATGGTCGTTTTCCCGTGAGAACCACCAATTACTACACGTGTTTTATTTTTGGATTGTTCGTAAAGGAATTCGGGATAAGAATATATTTTCAAACCTAATTCCTGTGCTTTCAACAATTCTGGGTTATCCGCTTTGGCATGCATTCCCAGAATTACTGCTTCAATATCCTTAGTTATTTTTTCAGGAAACCAACCCAATTCCGGAGGCAAAATTCCTTTTTTATCTAATCTTGATTTTGATGGTTCAAAAATAGCATCGTCACTTCCTGTAACTTGATATCCTTTGTTGTGTAATGCTAAAGCGAGATTGTGCATGGCACTGCCACCGATAGCTATAAAATGTGTACGCATTTTAGTTTATGGTTTATAGTTGTTGTATTCGAAATAAGTCAAAATCAATTATTTATTAACTCATTTATCCTTTTTTATTTTTATATTCTGCTAAAACAGATTTGGCTTTTTCTGGTTCGTTCATTTTATTTTTGTACAAATTAGCTAACTTTAGATAACTTGCTTTTGATCCGCCTACAGTTATTGCCCTTTTATACTGATGTTCTGCAACTTTATATCTTTTAAAATATTCGTCAATATGCCCTCTTGACAAATAACCATCAACGGGTGATAATCGCAATAATTCATTTGAATATTTTATAGCTTTAGACTCACTGCCCCCAACTATCCTGGGCAACTGAATATACAATTCTATTAATGCCCAGCGTGCTTCAATATGCTTAGGATTGAAAGCTATTGCTTTTTCAAAAGACCCCTTAACTTCGTCAATCATGCCAAGTGCTTTGAATTTATTGACCTGAGTAGCTTTCATCCCAAGAGCCCCTCCATATTTATAATAATAATTGGCTTCCGAAGGTTTCGATTGTTTTAGCTTTTTATAATAACCAATCGCTTTATCCCAAGATTTATTTCGTCCGGCTATGTCTCCCAGATATTCAATGGTTTTCAAATCAGAAGGGTTAGTCTTTAAAATTGATTCAAAAATTGACTGTGCCTGATCAAATTTTTCTTCTTTGAAAAATTTCTCTGCTTTATCAAAATTGGATTGAGACCAAATCATCAAAGGAAGTAATAAAAAGAAGTATGCCATTTTTTTCATCTTTCAAAAATAAGGAAATTTTAAAGTATTAAACAGCTTTTTTTAATCTTAAAAAAGTTAACAAACCAAATCATCTTGAGAGAAATAATAATACATAAGAAACATTGCCATAACATAGAGTAATTAATTTCGTCAAAACAAATTATGAAAAGAAAGAGAAAAATTCCTTTAGTTGTATTAAGCGATGTGCACTTAGGAACATATGGCTGTCAAGCCAAAGAATTACTCCAATATTTAAAATCAATTCAACCAAAAATGTTGGTTTTAAATGGGGATATCATTGATATGTGGAATTTTAGCAAAAGCTATTTCCCTGCCTCACACATGAATGTATTGAGACAAATCATAAAAATGTCAAATCAAGGAACCCGTGTTATTTATATTACCGGAAATCATGATGAAGCTTTGAGAAAATATTCCGATTTTATTTTAGGAAATTTTGAATTGGCAGATAAATTAATTCTGGAATTAGACGGAAAAAAAACTTGGATTTTTCACGGAGATGTCTTCGATTCCTCTACAAAAGGGTATGCAAAAATATTGGCCAAACTTGGCGGAAAAGGATATGATTTATTGATTTTGATCAATAGCTTTATCAATTGGGTTTTAGTGCTTTTGGGAAAAGAGAAAAGAAGCTATTCTAAAATGATTAAAGACAGTGTCAAGAAAGCGGTTTCATTTGTGTCCAATTTTGAAACTACCGCAGCAGAAATTGCCATCCAAAAAAAATACAGTTATGTAGTTTGTGGACACATACACAAACCTCAAATGAAGGAAGTCGAAAACGAACATGGGAAAGTTATGTATTTAAACAGCGGCGATTGGGTTGAAAACCTAACGGCATTGGAGTACAAAAAAGAGAAGTGGAGTATTTATCAATACAAAAAAACCGACTATTTACACCATGAGAACAAAGAAGAGAAAATTGTCAATGACATCATCAGCAAAATTTTATCCTAGCTATTTCAGGCACCTTACTTATCAAACCATTAAGTTTTCTTATTCTAACGATACATTTTTGAAATAGAAATTTGTATTCAATACAATCTAAATAAAGCACATGAAAATATTTTATGCTATTCAAGCGACTGGCAATGGACATATCAGCAGAGCGATTCAATTATACCCTTATTTACAAAAGTTTGGCACCGTGGATTTTTTTATGAGTGGAAATAATGCCAGTCTGGATATTGATTTACCCGTTAAGTACAAAAGCGACGGCTGCAGCCTGCATTACAGTAAATGTGGCGGTTTGAATTACTGGGATATTGCAAAAAACATCAAACCGCTACAGATGTTCAACGATGCAAAGTCACTGCCTTTAAAAAATTATGATGTTGTGATTAATGATTTTGATTCCATTACTTCGCTTGCCTGTAAATTACAAAAAGTACATTCGGTACAATTTGGACACCAAGCCAGTTTTATTTCAGAATCGACTCCAAGACCGGAAAAGAAAAGTATTATGGGAGAAATGATTCTGAAACATTATGCCCCTTCTCCACAATATATTGGATTGCATTTTGACAAATACGACTCTTTTATATTTCCTCCAATTATCAAAGATGAAATCGTAAATGCCGAACCCAAAAACAAGGGCCATATTACTGTTTATTTACCTTCTTTTCAACAGGATTGCTTAGAGAAGGCATTCAACAAACTACCTAATTTATCTTTTCACTGGTTTTTGAATGATGTACAAACCAAACACACTATAAAAAACGTCACCTATTATCCCGTTAATCAAGAATACTTCAATAAAAGTCTAATAAAGTGTGAAGGAGTTATCACTGGTGGAGGATTTGAAACTCCTGCTGAAGCTTTATATCTAGGAAAAAAAATACTCTCTATTCCTATTCGGAAGCATTATGAACAAGAATGCAATGCGGCTGCTCTCAAAAAATTGGGGGTTCCTGTCCTTTATGATGTTGGTGATGATTTTTATTTAGTAATAGAAAACTGGCTTGATTCCTCTATAAAATACCCGAAGATACAAGCCAATAATATCCCCGAAACCTTGCAATTCTTATTTGACACCTATAACAGTAACTAATCAAATAAATTACAAATAACAAAAAAGGCGCTCTGTTTCCAGAGCACCTCTTTTGTATAAAACATTTGTCGTTAATCATTCAACATTTTCCACAACTTGTCTTTTAACTCTGTCAATCCTTGTTGAGCCACAGAAGAAATAAACATATAAGGAATATCTTTGAAAGCAACGTCTAATTCTGTTTTGAGTTCCGCTTTTAGCTCATCATCAAGCATATCGCATTTTGAAATCACCAATAAACGCTCTTTATCAAGCATTTCCGGATTATATTTCGTCAATTCGTTTACCAAAATATCATATTCGGCTTTAATATCTGGCGTATCCACAGGAACCAAAAATAACAAAGTCGAATTACGTTCAATATGACGTAAAAAATAATGTCCTAACCCTTTCCCTTCCGCAGCACCTTCAATAATTCCGGGAATATCAGCAATTACAAAAGATTGAAAATCTCTGTACGCTACAATTCCAAGATTTGGTTTTAAAGTTGTAAAAGGATAATCGGCAATTTTTGGTTTAGCTGAAGTCAATACTGACAACAATGTTGATTTTCCTGCATTAGGAAAACCTACCAAACCAACGTCTGCAAGAACTTTCAATTCTAGAATAACGTCCATCTCTGCTCCGGGTAATCCCGGTTGTGAGTATCTAGGTGTTTGATTGGTTGAACTTCTAAAGTGCCAGTTCCCTAATCCCCCTTTTCCGCCACGAGAAAGTATTTGTTTTTCACCATCTTCGGTAATTTCAAATAATATTTCTCCGGTTTCTTTATCTTTTACGACAGTTCCTAGTGGAACCTCGATGTATTTATCATCTCCATCAGCACCCGTACTTCTGTCTCCACTACCATCTCCACCATTACCTGCTTTGATGTGTCGTGCAAATTTAAGGTGAAACAATGTCCAAAGACCTTTGTTTCCAACCAAAAAAACATGACCACCACGACCACCATCACCACCATCAGGACCACCTTTTTCAATAAATTTTTCTCTATGCAAATGCGTAGATCCTTTTCCTCCTTTTCCGGAAGAAACATATATTTTAACGTAATCTACAAAATTCCCTTCAGTCATATTTTTTAGTATTCAGTATTCAGTCACAGTGTTCAGTTGTAGTGTTCAGTATAACAATACTGAAAACCGAGACTGGGACTAAAAATTTTTATTGTTATTTAAGTGCTTTCACCATCACTTTATCAATCTTCACGCCATCCATATCGATGACTTCTAACTCAAATTTTTGCCATATTAATTTCTCTCCTTGTTTTGGAATATGAGAGAGTTCCGTCATTATTAATCCACTCACCGTGGTCACTTCGTAATCATTGATTAATTCATCTAATTCAAAGTAAGTTAAGAAATCATGCAACGAATAATGTCCGTCAACCAACCAAGATCCGTCTTCTCTTTCAATCAATTGAAAATCATCTTTATAAAAGTCAGATGCATCACCAACTAAGGCTTCCAAAATATCATTCAAAGTAATTACACCTTGAAAAACACCATATTCATCAGAGACAAATGCATAATGAATGCCTGTTTTTTTGAAGTTTTCCAAAGCTATATATGCCGTAGTTTGCTCCATCATAAAAGGAGCTTCTGTCATTATATCCGCTAAATTGAAATTTTCATTTTCAAAATGAGCAAAAATATTTTTTAGGTTAACGACACCTACAATATCATCATAATTTTTATCAAAAACAGGATAAATAGAATGTAATTCCTTAAGCATAAACTCCTTAACCTGTTCTTTATCAGAATGCAAAGGTAAAAAAACCACCGACTTTCTGTGCGTCATCAATGAGTTTATTTTTCGGTCTCCAATATGAAAAACGCGCTCCACAATGTTTTGCTCTATTTCCTGTACTTCTCCTCCTTCAGTTCCTTCTTTGATAATTGCTTTTATTTCTTCTTCGGTTACTTTACCGTCAGCGGTGGGTTTTATTTGCAAAACATCCAATAAAAAATCAGTTGAATGAGTCAACAACCAAATAAATGGCGCTGTAACAATCGAAACAATTTTCATGGGTAATGCCACGGCTTTGGCGATGGATTCCGGATGATTCAAGCCTATTCTTTTAGGTAACAACTCTCCTAAAACCAAAGAGAAAAAAGTCAAAACCACAACAACTAAACCTACGGCAACAGAATGTGCATAAGGTTTTATCATTTCGAGTCCTATTATAAATGCTTCTACATCTTTGGTTATTTTATCACCACTGTAAATACCGGTAAGAATTCCTATCAGGGTGATTCCTATTTGTACTGTTGACAAAAATTTATTTGGTGAATTCGCTAAATCCAATGCGATTTTAGCGCTTTTATTTCCTTTTTTTGCCGCAGTCTCTAATCTATTCTTTCGTGCTGAAATCAATGCGATTTCTGACATAGAGAAAACCCCATTTAATAGTATTAGGAAAAATATTATTAGTATTTCCAATTTTTTAGTTGATTCGTTTTTTTATTAAAATCTGATTTCTGGATTTTTACTTTCTGAAATCTATTGTCTACAATCTGGATTTTTAGCCCAGATGGCAGTGAAAAGCCCGGAGTTAAAAAGGCTAATTTTTCTTGTCAAAAAAGAGCGACCAAAGGAAGCTCCTTTTATGACTTAGAAAAATAGTTTTTTAACGAGGACTTGTAATGTACAGCTGGAATTGCTCCTATAAATTATCAATCACATTACTTAAGCGTTCCGTAATTTCCTGAATAGTTCCTATTCCATTTACTGCGTAGAACTTCTCTTGTTCATTGTAATACCCCATTAATGGCGCTGTTTTTTCGTTGTATTCCTGGTAGCGATTTCTGATTTTTTCTTCATCTTGATCGTCAATTCTACCACTTGTTTTTCCTCTTTCCAGCAAGCGTTGAATTAAAATTTCATCATCGGCTTCGAGTGCAATTGTTGCAGCCACTTTGGAACCAATTGAAGTAAGAAATGCATCTAAAGCTTCGGCTTGTGAAATTGTTCTTGGGTAACCGTCAAACAAAATTCCGTTTGTATCCGGATGTTTATTTACCTCATCAATCAGCATCTTTGTAGTCAATTCATCTGGTACTAAATCGCCAGCATCCATGTATACTCTTGCTTGTTTGCCAAGTTCTGTATCGTTTTTTAAATTAAAGCGAAATACATCACCAGTGGATATATGCGTTAATTTATATTTTTCTTTCAAAAATTCTGCTTGAGTTCCTTTTCCTGCTCCTGGTTTTCCAAATAAAACAATGTTAGTCATAATGTTGTTGCGTAGTTATTCTTTTAGTTTATATACTTCGGGTAAATTTCTTCCTAAACCATCATAGTCTAAGCCATATCCTACAATAAATTTATTAGGAATTCTAATCCCAACGTAATCTATCTTCATGTCTTTTGTGTAGGCTTCCGGTTTGAAAAAAAGTGTCGCAATTTTAAAATGCTTTACATTTTGCTTTTTGAATAATTCTTTCAGCTCTACTAAAGTATTTCCGGTATCTACAATATCTTCTATTATAATAACGGTGCGTCCAGTCAAATCTTGGTTCAACCCAATTAATTGTTTCACTTCGTTTGTGGAAGAAGTCCCTTCGTAAGAAGCCATTTTTATAAAAGATACCTCGCATGGTTTTTTATACAGTTTCATAAAATCAGAAACCACCATAAAAGCGCCGTTTAATACCCCAACAAATACTGGTGTTTCATCAGCAAAATCGTCTTCTATTTGCGTAACCATTTTTGCGATTGCAAAGTCAATTTCTTTGGCAGAAATAAACGGAACAAATTGTTTATCGTGAAGTTGTATCATTATTTTCGTGTTTAAAATAATGCGCAAAGATACAGAATTCGGATTTGACAATTGATAAATGGGCATTAATTTGTAATTTTAAGTAAATTTCACAAAAAACCAACTTAAAATGTATCAAAAGTAATAAATGATGCAATATAAATTCCGAAGAAAATAAAATAGCATTTTCCTATTCAATCATTATGAAGTATCTTTGCTCTTAACAAACAACAACATAATGAATTATTTTTCTTCTGATTTCAAACTGGGAATTCTCGGTGGCGGACAACTCGGCAAAATGCTGTTGTTTGATACCCGAAAATTCGACATACAAACTTATGTTCTTGATCCAAGTAATGAAGCTCCATGTAAAATAGCCTGTGATAAATTCTTCAAAGGCGATTTAATGAATTTTGAAACCGTGTATAACTTTGGCAAAAAAGTTGACGTTTTGACTTTTGAAATCGAGTTGGTTAATCTTGAGGCTTTAGTGAAACTCGAGGAAGAAGGATTAAAAGTATATCCTTCTCCTAAAACATTGAAACTGATTCAAAACAAAGGAATTCAGAAAGATTTTTACACAAAACATGCTATTCCAACAGCAAATTACAAACGATTTGCCAATTTAAAAAGCTTAATTGTTAACATTCTCGATTCCAAATTAAAATTACCTTTTGTATGGAAATGCACTGAATTTGGTTATGACGGAAATGGCGTAAAAGTCATTAGACAAATTTCAGATTTAGACAATTTAGCCAATGTAGAATGTATTGCTGAAGAAATGGTTCCATTCAAAAATGAATTGGCGGTTATTGTTTGTCGCAATCCATCAGGTGAAATAAAAACTTATCCTGTAGTAGAAATGGAATTTCATCCAGAAGCAAACCAGGTAGAATATGTGATTTGTCCTGCTAGAATTGATGCAAAAGTTGCTGAAAAAGCAAGAGCAATCGCCCTGAATGTTTCTGAGAAGTTCAATCATGTAGGTCTTTTAGCCGTAGAAATGTTTCAAACAGAAGATGATGAAATCCTAGTTAATGAAGTCGCTCCCCGCCCGCACAATTCTGGGCATTATTCTATAGAAGCCAGTTACACCTCACAATTTGAAAATCATTTACGAGCTATTCTTGATTTACCCTTGGGAAACACAGATAGCAAAGTTGCCGGTATTATGGTAAATTTATCTGGTGAAGAAGGCTTTTCTGGAGATGTAGTTTACGAAAATATTGAAAAAATATTAAGTTGGGATGGCGTTACGCCTCACATTTATGGCAAGAAAGAAACACGTCCCTTTAGAAAAATGGGGCATGTTACTATTGTAAATAAAAATATTGATGAGGCAAGAAAAATTGCTGAAAAAGTAAAAAACACGATTCGAGTAATTTCAAATAATTAAAAAAATTTAATAATTTAAAGATTAAAAGATTTTCATCAAACTTGATATTAATTTTTCAATCTTTAAATTTTTCAATCTTTAAATAAAATATAATGAGCAAAGTAGCCATAATAATGGGAAGCATTTCTGATATGCCCGTAATGCAAGAAGCCATAGATATTCTAAAAGCATTTGACATAGAAACAGAAGTTGATATTGTTTCTGCGCACAGAACCCCAGAAAAATTATTCGATTTTAGTAAAAATGCACATCATCGTGGGATTTCGGTTATTATTGCTGGTGCTGGTGGCGCCGCACATTTACCCGGAATGGTGGCTTCGATGTCTCCACTTCCAGTAATTGGCGTTCCTGTAAAATCCAGTAATTCAATTGATGGCTGGGATAGTATTTTATCTATTCTTCAAATGCCAGGCGGTGTTCCTGTAGCGACTGTTGCGTTAAATGGAGCCAAAAATGCTGGAATTCTTGCCGCTCAAATCATAGGAAGCCACAACAAAAGTGTCCTTGACCGAATAATATTATATAAAACAGGATTGAAAGAAGCCGTAAATATTGCCTCCGAAACTCTCAATAAATAAAAAAAGCTCCGTAATGGCTACTGTCTGGACACAAGTTTAAAATAGGACACAGATAACACAGATTGAAAAGATTTACACAGATTGAGAAAATTTTATGATATTATAAAAAAGACAGCCACGAATTTCATTAATTCGAGTAAATTCGTGAAATTCTATCTAACTCTTTTCAAATGGTTGGTATTAAGAATTCGAAATAATATTACGGCACTATAAAATCTGCTGAATCTGCGTGCTAAAAATTTTTCACGCAGATTTTGCAGATTCAGCAGATTAGTGTTGTGGAAAATCTGTTTTTTATCAGTATTTCGCTTTAGCGAACCTATTTCATCTGCTTACGGTTGACAACGCTTTTCTGAGTTAGCAACTATTTGTCAAAGTACCCAACTTTCTTTAAATTCGTGGCTAAAATTTCGTTTGAATATTTGTGTCCAGACGGTAGCCGTTTGGGGATTTTTTTGTGCCGATATGAATCATGAATTATTTATTCTACACTCACTGTTACTTCTAGAACTCCTTCAAATTCTGAAGCAATGATATCTTCTTTGTTTAACCAGTATTCCGAAGTTGTCAAAGTATAATTTACATTATCCGAAGTTGTTAAATCCCATAAAATATCTTCTGCTTCTGGAAAAGGTGCATTTTCATTCATAGCGTGATCAAACAATCTTTTGATAAGATTACTGCCTGACAATCCATTGCTTAATAATTTCAGCACATTTTCTTTCGTTAATTCAATTTCACTTTCACCTTCTAATAGTGTAATACTACACTCGATAATTGTGGCTTTTGCATTAGGAAATTTCCCGTTATATGCTTTAAAAAGCAATTGATTGACATGAAAAAGAGTCGAATGTAAACCTATTTCAGGATATTCTTCACAGACTTTGTCTAAAAACATATCGTTTGAAATTTGTTGAATCTGACCTTCATTCAATTGTTCCGATAATTTGTATTCCAATACAATTACGGCAGCATCTTTGGGTTCAAAATCGGAAATTGCCATAAATAACAATTCTCTTAAGCTGGCTGCATCAGAATCCGAAGCATCTGGATAATCGAATTTTTCAAGCAATTTGATATAGTCTTCATTTGTCCAATATTCCTCGATTTGATCTACTGTATTTGCGCTCTTTATTGTAATTTGATAGTTCATATTTTCTTTACTATATTATTTATTTTTTTTGATTCGTTTCTTTAAAAACCAATCTTTTTTTACAATTTAAGGCTTTATTACTGCGGAACGAAATAAATAACATTTATATAACACAATCACCTGAGACATTTTGGAACAAATCAATTCCTTTAGCAATTCCGTTTTTTTCAATAAATCCCTACCTTTGTTATCTTTAAACATCGAATTTTTTCTATTAAAAAACACAAATGAGTATCCTAACCCACCATTTCAATACAAAGTATAATACAGCCCCTTTTTCGAAAATCAAAAACGAAGATTTTCTTCCTGCTTTTCAAAAAGGAATCGAATTGGCAAAAGCTGAAATCGATGCCATTGTACGAAATCCTATAAAACCAACTTTCCAAAACACTATTGAAGCATTGGCATTTAGTGGCGATGTTTTGGATAGAATTTCAAGTATTTTTTTCAACTTGAATTCAGCAGAAACAAATGATGAGATTCAAAAAATCGCTCAAGAAGTTTCTCCTTTATTGTCTGAATTTGGAAATGATGTTCGTCTTAATCCTGATTTATTCGCGCGAGTAAAGACGGTTTACGAGCAAAGAGAAAAACTGAATCTAAATCCCGAGCAAACCACACTTTTAGATAAAAAATACAAAAGTTTCTCCAGAAACGGAGCTAATCTGCCGGAAGACAAAAAGAGCCAATTAAGAGAAATCGACAAAGAATTATCGAAATTGAGTTTGCAGTTTGGCGAAAATGTTTTGGCTGAAACCCATGCTTTTCAATTGCACCTTACCAATGAAAGCGATTTAGCTGGTTTGCCGGAAGGAACTATAGAAGCCGCTCATTCATTGGCCAAAAGCCAAGAAAAGGAAGGCTGGATTTTTACTTTAGATTACCCGAGCTATGTTCCGTTTGTGACGTATGCCGATAATCGGGAATTGCGCAAGAAAATGGCAATCGCTTTTGGTGCCAAAGGTTTTCAAAACAATGAATTTGACAACCAAGAAATCGTGCTTAAAATTGCTAAATTGCGTTTTGACAGAGCACAAGTTTTAGGATATGCCACTCACGCCCATTTTGTACTTGAAGAAAGAATGGCAGAAAGCCCGGAGAAAGTGAAAACATTTTCGAATGACTTATTGGAAAAAGCCAAGCCGGCAGCTTTGAAAGAATTTGCACAATTAACCACTTTCGCAACAGCGTTAGACGGCATTGAACAATTGGAGAAATGGGATGGCGCCTATTATTCGGAGAAATTGAAACAGCAGTTATTCAATTTAGATGATGAAATATTAAAACCTTATTTCCAATTAGAGAAAGTGTTGGACGGTGCTTTTGCAGTAGCGCAAAAATTATATGGAATCACTTTCGAAGAAATTTTCGAAGTGGATAAATACCATGAAGAAGTAAAAACCTACGAAGTAAAAGATGAAGACGACCAATTAGTTGCCGTATTTTATGCTGATTTCTTTCCAAGAAAAGGCAAACGTAACGGAGCCTGGATGACGTCGTTTAAATCGCAATACATAAAAAAAGGAATCAACGAAAGACCACACATTTCCATTGTGTGTAATTTCACAAAACCTACAGAAACAAAACCATCATTATTAACTTTTAATGAAGTCACAACCTTGTTTCATGAATTTGGTCACGCTTTACACGGCATGTTAGCGAACACAACTTATCCAAGTTTATCTGGAACAAGTGTATATTGGGATTTTGTGGAATTACCAAGTCAGATTCTGGAAAACTGGTGTTACGAACCGGAAGCATTAGCTTTATTCGCTTATCATTATCAAACTGGCGAAATGATTCCAATGGAATTAGTCCATAAAATTAAAGAAAGCGCCAGTTTTCAGGAAGGTATGGCAACGATGCGCCAATTGAGTTTTGGATTGTTAGATATGGGATGGCACGCACAAGATCCTTCAAATATTAAAGACATCAAAGTTTTTGAAACCGAACAATTTGCCGCTACACAACTATACCCTGATGTAAAGGAAAATGCGATGAGCACTTCCTTTTCTCATATTTTTCAAGGTGGGTATTCTTCTGGATATTACAGTTATAAATGGGCAGAAGTTCTCGATGCTGATGCTTTCGAATATTTCCAGGAATGCGGCATCTTCAATAAAGAAGTGGCCACCAAGTTCAAGGAAAATGTACTTTCTAAAGGCGGAACAGAACACCCGATGATTTTGTACAAACGTTTTAGAGGACAAGAACCAAAACCGGAAGCGTTGTTAAAAAGAGCGGGATTGGTTTAAACAACAACTATTTAAAACCCGAAGTTCAAGTGCTTCGGGTTTTTTAATTTTTCTGAAAATTAAACGTAAAGAAACTATGAGTTTTCTAAAAGCCGAATGGAATAATTTAGCAATGATTAATTATGAAGTTAATCCTCAAATATTAGAAAAATATGTTCCAAAAGGAACCGAAATAGATCTCTATAACGGCAAATGTTATGTTAGTTTTATTGGTTTCCTATTTGAAAACGTGAGATTTTTAGGAATGAAAATCCCTTTTCATTCTGATTTTGAAGAGATCAATCTTCGGTTTTATGTGAGACGCTTTGAAAATGGAGTTTGGAAAAGAGGTACGGTTTTTATTAGTGAAATTGTCCCAAAATACGCCATATCATTCGTGGCAAATACCTTCTACAACGAGCATTATCAGACTTTACCCATGAAACACACTTTGAAAGTTAATGAAAACACCATGGAATTTATTTACCAATGGAAAGTGAATAATAACTGGAATACCATTCATGTAGAAACCAATAAAAATCCCATTGCGATTGAACCAGGCTCTGAAGCTGAATTTATCACCGAGCATTATTTTGGTTATAACAAAATAAATGAAAACGAAACTTTTGAATACCAAGTTACTCATCCCAGATGGCGACAACTGGAAGTAATCAACAATTCATCCTTGATTGATTTCGAAAGCGTTTATGGAAAAGAATTTGCTTTTATTAAGGATTTAAAACCTACATCAGTCTTTCTCGCTATTGGCTCGACAATCACCATTGAAGACAAACGAAAAATCTAATTTTTGATAACAAAAATAAAATTAAGAACTAAAATAAACGCACCAATACAAACTGTTTTTGATGTATCAAGAGATATTGATATACACCGGCAATCTGCAAGTCCTACTAAAGAAATGGCTATTGATGGAATCACTTCCAGATTAATCAATTTCAATGAAACGGTGACTTGGCGGGGCAAACATTTTGGCATTTATTTGACCCATAAAATTCAAATCATTTCGACATGAACCTGTTTTTTATGAAAAAAATGGCGTCACCACAATGAAGGACAAATTGTATTATGAAATGCCCTATGGATTCCTTGGCGAACTATTTGACTTTTTGTTTTTAAAAAATCATCTAATCAATTTTCTTATCGAAAGAAATAAAATTTTGAAAAATTTATCTGAAAACGAGCAGTAACGAACGCCAAACAAATTGGTACGCTTTCTAGCCAAAAAGACGATACTATTTAAATTTACTTCAAAAACTCCCTGAAATTTTCCTTGCTTATCACCAAAAAATTCGGTTGATACGCTTCTTGAAATGATTTAGGCAACTTCGCTTTTTTAGCGGAAGACCATTTAAATTCAAAAGCACTCACTGCATCAGCATTAGTTTCAACATAATCTATTTCCTGTTGTTGTGTGGTTCTCCAAAAAAAAGGTTTCGACAAACTTTGAGAGTAGGACAACTGTTTAAATCGTTCTGAAACTAGAAAATTTTCCCACAATGCCCCTTTATCCTGCCTAAATTCTAAGGAATTAAAATTTCCAATCAACATATTCCGAACACCATTGTCGTAGAAATAGATTTTTCTGTTTGCCTTTATTTCATTTCTCAAGTTTTTGCTAAAACTATTTAATCTAAAAATCACAAAAGCTTTCTCCAACAAATCGATATAATTATTAACCGTATTTTTATCTACACCAACTAATTGTGCTATCTCATTATAACTTACCTCACTACCAACCTGAAAAGCTAAAGCTTGTAATATTTTTTCTAAAACTTCCGATTTCCTGATACCCGCTAAACTCAAAACATCTTTATATAAGTAGCTGGAAACAAGGTTTTTTAAAATTTCATATTCATTACCAAAATTATTGATCACATCAGGATACATTCCGTATAACAATCGCAATTCCAATTGCTGTTGTGCTTTCATATAACCAACATTTCCTTCAAATTCATTCCAGGAAATGGGATACAAACGGTATTCAAATTTGCGTCCCGTTAATGGTTCTTGTGTAGCATGATTAATATCAAAAGCCGAAGAACCACTAACAATCACTTGCACATCTTTGATTTGATCAACAATAATCTTTAGTTTTAAACCAATAGCAGGAATACGCTGAACCTCATCAATAAAAACGTATTTATAATTTCCAATAATATTTTTTAAGATTTCGGTATTTGCATTTGCTAAAGTATCAGCTACAACCACATCATCACCATCAAGAAATAGAAACGGAATATCCTTTAATAAAGCGTTAATCAATGTAGTTTTACCAACTTGTCTCGGACCTATTAATACAATAATTTTTCCCTTTCCTAAATTCTTCTCTATTATTGGCGTTAAATCTCTACTAATCATAACCGTAAATTTTAAACAAATATAGTATAATTATCTAATATTCACCAAATTTATAGTGTTTTTGGTTATTATATTCACCAAATTTATAGTGTTTTTGGTGAATATATTCACCAAATTTGAATTTTATCAGAACAACAAAACCATCAACCACCACAAAATCGGTATACTTTCCACCCAAAAAGAAGTATAATATTTCGAGCGTTTTTCATTGGCAAAAAGCAGAAATAACGCAATCATAACCACTACTATAAAGTTGACAATTAATTGATTTTCATCAAAATTACTTTTTAGAAATTCCAGAAAATAAAACGGAATTAAAAGTAACAATCCCAATATTTTGGTTCGCTTTACTCCTATTTGTTGCGGTACGGTTTGCAAATGCGGATCATCATTGGCCAAATCAATAATTTCAAAAATAAGCACCAATACAAAAATCAAGATAAATCGCTGAATGCATTTTAGATAGAAATCAAGCGTTATCGACACATCGGCATTCAAAATGGGCAAAGCCAAAGTTACTCCTACCCAACACAACGCCACAATGTAGATTTTTACGCCAGCCCAGTTTCTGGCATTTTTTTTATTTGGAAAAAATGGTAGCGTATACAACAAAGTGATACTCAAAAAAGCGATTGCTACGATTTGGGTGATCCGTTGCAGCTGAAAAAAATAAAAACCAACCAAAAGAAGCGCGAAAAAACTAAATACGGCAATTATTTTTAACTCCTTGCGCATCATTAGTTTTTTGGCCCTGGCCAAAGCATCATATTTTACGAAATTATACCCTACAATTGTTCCAAAAAAAACAAAATTAGCTATTGGTTCATCCGAAGAAATGTGGAACATGTGCTGTGTCATTCTCACTAAGGCATAACACGACAATCCCACGTGAATACTGCTATTGATATAAAAATTGAATAGTTCTTTGAAAATCTTCATGAGACAAAATTAATCAATTGTGAGCAAATCTGTCATTTAGCTGAAAAATTGATAAAAAAGGAGACCCAAAATACCTTTTAAATTATTAATAATACTTAATTTTGCACCACTAAAAAAAAAAACACCTACATTTTTATATGAAAACAGATGCTTTTGCTTTAAGACACATTGGTCCAAGAGAAAACGACCTACAACATATGTTGAAAACCATTGGAGCGGAGACGCTGGATCAATTGATTTTCGAGACAATTCCTAGTGATATTCGTCTAAAAGCTGATTTGGATTTAGATCCTGCAATGACCGAATATGAATTTGCAAATCACATTCAAAAATTAGGGAATAAAAATAAAGTTTTTCAATCCTACATTGGTTTGGGTTACAATGCAGCCATTATTCCTGCGGTTATCCAAAGAAACGTTTTTGAAAACCCAGGATGGTACACTGCTTACACACCTTATCAAGCAGAAATTGCTCAAGGTCGTTTAGAAGCAATTTTGAATTTCCAAACTATGGTTATCGAATTAACCGGAATGGAAATCGCCAATGCTTCTTTATTGGACGAAGGAACAGCTGCAGCAGAAGCAATGGCATTACTTTTCGATGTTCGCTCTCGTGATCAAAAGAAAAATAACGTTTGTAAATTCTTCGTTTCAGAAGAAATCTTACCACAAACTTTATCGGTTTTACAAACGCGTTCTACGCCAATTGGTGTTGAATTAGTAATTGGAAACCATGAAGATTTCGACTTTTCAACGGAATATTTTGGAGCTATTCTTCAATATCCAGGGAAATTTGGACAAATTCATGACTATGCCGATTTTATCGCTAAAGCTGCCGCAAACGAAATAAAAGTGGCTGTTGCTGCTGATATTTTGAGTTTAGCAAAATTGACTCCTCCGGGAGAAATGGGTGCTGCAGTAGTTTTAGGAACTACACAACGTTTCGGAATTCCGTTAGGTTACGGTGGTCCACATGCTGCCTATTTTGCTACAAAAGACGAATACAAAAGAAGCATGCCAGGAAGAATCATCGGTGTAACTGTTGACACTAATGGCAATCGTGCGTTGCGTATGGCGTTGCAAACGCGTGAGCAACACATTAAACGTGATAAAGCAACTTCAAATATTTGTACCGCACAAGTTTTATTGTCAGTTATGGCAGGAATGTATGCGGTTTATCATGGCCCAAAAGGCTTACAATATATCGCTAATAAAGTACATGCTTCGGCAGCTACATTGGCAAACGAATTAGAAAAATTAGGTTTCCAACAAACTAATACTGCTTTCTTTGACACTATTGTTGTTAAGGCTGATGCCAAAAAAGTGAAAGCTATTGCTGAACAAAACGAAATCAACTTTTATTACATTGACGAAAATACCGTTTCTATTTCTTTGAATGAAACGACAAGCGTTGCTGATCTAAATAAAATTATTGCTGTTTTTGCTTCCGCAAAAGAGACTCAGGCAACAACAATTGAAAGTTTATCAGAAACCAATCATTTTCCAGAAAGCGTAAACAGAACATCAACGTTCTTACAACATGATGTTTTCAACAAATTCCATTCGGAAACCGCTTTGATGCGTTACATCAAAATGTTGGAACGAAAAGATTTGGCTTTGAATCATTCGATGATTTCATTAGGTTCTTGTACCATGAAACTGAATGCAGCTTCAGAAATGTTGCCTTTAAGCATGCCGCAATGGAATAACATTCACCCATTTGCACCACTTGATCAAGCACAAGGATACCAGGAAATGTTAGCCAAACTAGAACAACAATTAAATGTTATCACCGGTTTTGCAGGAACGACTTTACAACCCAATTCAGGTGCTCAAGGAGAATATGCAGGATTAATGGTAATTCGTGCGTACCACCAGTCAAGAGGAGATCATCATAGAAACATTGCTTTAATTCCATCATCAGCTCACGGAACTAATCCGGCATCAGCAGCTATGGCGGGAATGAAAGTTATTGTTACCAAAACTTTAGAAAACGGAAATATCGACGTAGAAGATTTACGCGAAAAAGCAATTCTTCACGCAGCCAATCTTTCTTGTTTGATGGTAACGTATCCGTCAACTCACGGTGTATTTGAAAGTGCTATTAAAGAAATCACACAATTGATCCACGATAACGGCGGACAGGTCTATATGGATGGTGCCAACATGAATGCACAAGTAGGATTAACAAATCCTGCAACTATTGGTGCTGATGTTTGTCACTTGAACTTACACAAAACGTTTGCTATTCCTCACGGTGGTGGTGGACCAGGTGTAGGACCAATATGTGTTGCTCCACAATTAGTACCATTTTTACCATCAAACCCAGTAATTCCAACGGGAGGAGAAAATGCTATTACGGCTATTTCTGCAGCTCCTTGGGGTTCCGCTTTAGTTTGTTTAATTTCTTATGGTTACATTTCAATGTTAGGTGCTGAAGGTTTGAAACAATCTACTCAATATGCGATTTTAAACGCGAACTATATTAAAGAAAAATTGAACGGTCATTATGATACGTTATATTCCGGAGAAATGGGTCGTGCAGCTCACGAAATGATTTTGGAATGTCGTCCTTTCAAACAAAAAGGAATTGAAGTTACTGATATTGCAAAACGTTTAATGGATTATGGTTTCCATGCCCCTACCGTTTCTTTCCCAGTTGCGGGAACATTAATGATTGAACCAACTGAAAGTGAAAACTTAGAAGAATTAGATCGTTTTTGTGATGCGATGATTTCAATACGTAAAGAAATTGAAGCTTCTACTCTGGAAGACAAAAATAATGTCTTAAAAAATTCTCCACATACTTTAGCCATGCTAACTACTGATGTTTGGGACTTCCCTTACACTCGTGAGCAAGCAGCTTTCCCATTGGATTATATTGCTGAAAATAAATTCTGGCCAACTGTTCGCAGAGCAGATGATGCTTATGGCGATAGAAATTTGGTTTGTTCTTGTGCGCCCATAGAGGCCTATATGGAAAATTAATTTTTAAATTAATTCAAAAAAATGTCTCGAGAAATCGGGACATTTTTTTTATACCTCAAAATTTATACAAAATTCAGAAAATAGTACAATGCAAATTCTTAAAATATCCATTTTATCAATCGCAACAATTAGTAAAGAAATATCGCATCGATTTTTGCCATTTGTAAAAAAATAATCAATATTTTTGCCAATAAATTATTATTTCATAATTATATGCATGCATAGTAAATATTATGAGTGTAATAACTTTTTAATCATTAAATTAGCCTGAATTTTTGGAAAAATAACCCGATGAAAATAAAAATAACTGGAATAGGAAGTTATATTCCTGAGAAAAAAGTAAGTAATACAGACTTTGGCGAACATGTTTTTTTAAACGAAGATGGAACCGCCTTTGGTTATCCTAACGAAGTTGTCATTAATAAATTTAAGGGAATAACAGGAATTGAACACAGACGTTATGCCGAAGATCAGTACACCTCATCTGATTTAGCTTTTTTTGCCTCCCAAAAAGCAATAGAAAATGCAGGAATTGATCCGGAAACAATAGATTATATCATCTTTGCACACAACTTTGGTGATGTAAAATGCGGAACAAATCAATCCGATATGATTCCAAGTTTGGCCACCCGTGTGAAACACAAACTACAAATAAAGAACCCAAAATGTGTTGCCTATGATATCCTTTTTGGATGCCCAGGTTGGATAGAAGGCGTAATGCAAGCCAATGCTTTCATCAAATCAGGAATGGCAAAACGTTGCTTGGTAATAGGTGCCGAAACCCTATCCAGAGTGGTTGATGCTCATGACAGGGATTCCATGATCTATTCTGATGGCGCAGGTGCTTCTATAATTGAAGCTTCTGATGATGAAACAGGAATGTTGGCTTATGAAAGTGCTACTTATGCTAATGACGAAGCCAATTATTTGTTCTTTGGTAAATCATACAATCCTGATTTAGATCCAGACATTCGTTACATAAAAATGTATGGTCGCAAGATTTATGAATTTGCATTAAGCCAAGTTCCGGCTGCAATGAAAAGTTGTTTGGACAAAAGCGGATTAGGCATTGACGACGTAAAAAAAATCCTTATCCATCAAGCCAATGAAAAAATGGACGAAGCGATAATCCAACGTTTTTACAAATTATACGACAGACCCGTACCCAAAGACATCATGCCAATGAGCATTCACGAACTGGGAAACAGCAGTGTGGCAACCGTTCCTACCCTTTTTGACTTGTTAATTCGTGGAGAAATAGAAAACCAATCCATACAAAAAGGCGACGTTCTTATCTTTGCATCCGTTGGAGCGGGAATGAATATCAACGCATTTGTTTACAGATATTAATCATTATAATGAATTTGGTAATCAGGAGCTAATCCGGCTATACATTACAATTCCTCACTACAAAACTTGTTTTTCTAAGGTGTAAGAAAGCTTCTTTTAGTCGCTTTTTACACCTTGAAAAACTACATTTTGAAGCTCCGGGATTTTCATTCCTATCCGGGCTAAAAAACAATGTCCAAAAACACATTTATTACTATATTTGTGCCTTCGTGTCCTTGCGGCAAAATCAAAAAAACATGTACGAAAAAACGTTTCCCAATAAAAGATTCAAACACACTTTAGAATTTCTAAAAAAACACATCTCTTCGAATGAGACCATATTAGATTTAGGTGTCGAAAATCCCTTCTCTAAAATAATGAAATCAGAGGGATTTGCTGTTAAAAACACAACAGGAGAAGACTTAGATACCGACCAAACCGTACTTTCAAATGAAAAACAGGATGTCGTAACTGCTTTCGAAATCTTTGAACATTTACTCAATCCGTTTACCATTTTAAAAGAAATAAAATCCGATAAGCTTTTTATATCTATCCCAATGCGTTTGTGGTTTTCACCAGCATATCGAAGCAAAACAGATATGTGGGACAGACATTACCATGAATTTGAAGATTGGCAATTGGACTGGCTATTGGAAAAAACAGGCTGGAAAATAATCGACCGAGAAAAATGGACCAATCCCGTTAAGAAATTTGGCATTCGCCCCTTATTACGTAAGTTCACCAACCGATATTATATTGTTTACGCTGAAAAAATAAAATAACACCTTTGTCAAAGTTTAAAACTTTGACAAAGGTTATTCAAAAATAAAATAATGAATTATTATATCGTCATTCCGGCTCATAACGAAGAAGCATTTATTGCTTTAACATTGCAATCCTTGATTTCTCAAACTGTTTTACCAAAAAAAGTGGTGGTGGTCAATGATAATTCTACCGACAAAACAGCCGAAATCGTAACAGCTTTCGTCAAAGAAAATCCGTTTATTACTTTGGTAAACAAAACTTCAAGTGCGATACATCTTCCGGGAAGTAAAGTCATTCAGGCGTTTCACAAAGGTTTTGAAACATTGGACGAAGAGTATGACGTCATAGTAAAACTGGATGCCGACTTAATTCTACCTAACAATTATTTTGAAACTATTTTAAACATTTTCGAAAAAGATCCCAAAATAGGGATGGCCGGCGGATTTGCCTATATCGAAAAAAACGGCGAATGGATTCTGGAAAACCTAACCGATAAAGACCATATTCGAGGCGCATTCAAAGCCTATAGAAAAGCATGTTTTCAACAAATAGACAACTTAAAACCTGCAATGGGTTGGGACACCGTTGATGAATTATTGTCTAAATTTTATGGCTGGAAAGTAGTTACTGATGCTTCATTAATCGTAAAACATCTAAAACCAACCGGAGCTAATTATAACAAAACAGCACGTTACAAACAAGGTGAAGCTTTTTACACCTTAGGTTACGGTTTTTTAATCACGGCGATTGCCTCGGCAAAACTGGCTATGATGAAAAAGAAACCTTTCCTTTTTTTAGATTACATCAAAGGTTTTTGGAAGGCCAAAGCTGCTAAAACCCCTTTATTGGTAACTGCAGAACAAGCAAAATTCATTCGGAATTATCGTTTGAAGAAAATGAAAGAAAAAATTTTCTAACGAAAACTACGAACTCAAAACTTATAACTCATAACTATTTTTGTAATTTAGCCCATAATCGCAAAACTATGATGCTCATTCGATATATAACGCAGATAGGAAGATACTTCTTAATGCTGAAAGAAATTTTCAATAAACAGACTAAATGGTCTGTGATGAGAAATCTAATTTTCAAGGAAATTGACGATTTAATTATTGGTTCTTTGGGTATTGTGGCTTTCATTTCTTTCTTTGTTGGAGGTGTTGTTGCCATTCAAACTGCCTTAAACTTGACCAATCCATTAATCCCAAAATATCTTATTGGTTTTGCAACCAGACAATCGGTAATATTAGAATTCGCACCCACTTTCATCTCGGTGATTATGGCTGGAAAAATGGGTTCTTTTATCACATCAAGTATTGGAACCATGAGAGTGACAGAACAAATTGACGCACTAGAAGTCATGGGCGTTAATTCGTTAAACTATTTAGTTTTTCCAAAAATAATTGCCTTACTATTATATCCATTTGTCATTGGAATCAGTATGTTCCTGGGAGTATTAGGTGGCTGGATGGCTGGTGTTTATGGTGGTTTTACCTCAAGCGCCGAATTTATAAATGGTGCGCAATTGGATTTTATTCCATTTCATATCGTTTATGCTTTTCTAAAAACATTGATTTTCGCGATGTTATTAGCAACCATTCCTTCTTTTCACGGATATTACATGAAGGGCGGTGCACTTGAAGTAGGAAGAGCAAGTACCGTATCATTTGTTTGGACATCGGTTTCAATAATTTCTTTCAATTATATATTAACACAACTGTTATTAGGCTCATGATAGAAGTAAAAAATGTAGAAAAATCATTTGGCGGCATCAAAATTCTTAAAGGTGTTTCGACAGTTTTTGAAACCGGAAAAACAAATTTAATTATTGGACAAAGTGGATCTGGCAAAACCGTTCTGCTAAAAAGTCTTTTAGGCATACATACACCCGAATCTGGAACAATTTCATTTGACGGTAGAATATATTCTGAATTAAGCCCAGAGGAAAAACGAGATTTACGAACTGAAATAGGAATGGTTTTTCAAGGAAGTGCCTTGTTTGATTCCATGACCGTAGCGGAAAACGTAGGTTTCCCGTTAAAAATGTTCACCAAAGACAATAATTCAAAAATTCAGAAACGCGTAGATTTTGTATTAAAAAGAGTTAACCTTACTGACGCACATAAAAAATTACCTTCGGAAATTTCAGGAGGAATGCAAAAACGTGTGGCAATTGCCCGCGCTATCGTAAACAATCCGAAATACCTGTTTTGTGACGAACCCAATTCTGGATTAGACCCAAACACGGCTATATTGATAGATAATCTTATCAAAGAAATTACCGAAGAGTACAATATCACAACCGTAATAAACACGCATGATATGAACTCGGTTATGGAAATTGGGGAGAAAATTTTATTCTTGAAAGATGGTTTAAAAGCTTGGGAAGGAACTAAAGAAGAAATTTTCAGAACCGATAACGAAGCTGTAGTGGACTTTGTCTATTCTTCGAATTTATTCAAAAAAGTACGAGAAGCTTATTTGAAGGAATAAAAATTACGCCAAATTTAACTTGTTTTTAATAACTCTACCTCCGCATTTGGATTAAAAAGATAGGTTTTCCCTGAACTCACTTCAAGGCATTCAAAACGCTTGGTTCTTATGGCTATTTTCTTGAAAATCTTTCCGTTTTGGATTCGAAAAACACTGCCGTAAGGAATTTCGAACACATAATTTTTGTCGTTTTGCTGGTCAAATTGCTTCAATGCCAATGCTAAAGTAGCATCGGTATCGCTACTGGCTGTTGGGTTTTTGAAATGTCTCGCCAACAACGGCAATAAATGATTTGGAAAAATCTCTGGACGAATGTATGGAATCATCAACCTTTGAAATGAATACTTCCACTCGTTTCCATGAGGCTTAATATTCCTTCCAAATTTTTCAAACGCAACCAAATGAGAAATTTCATGAATCAGCGTAATCAGAAACTTGTATTTATTCAGGTTTGAATTTACCGTGATTTCATGCTTCCCATTTAAGCCTTTTCGATAATCACCATGACGCGTTTGTCTTTCATTTACAATCTTAAGATGCACTTGATTGACAACAATAAGTTCAAAAACTGGTTTTACAGCATGTTCTGGAATATATCTTGCTAAGGTTTCGCTCAAAATAGTTATGAGTTAGGAATTATAAGTTATGAGTTTTTCTTTGAGGTTATTATAATACTTCGTATAATTTTCAAAACTTCATTATTCTGTTTGTAAATTGATTCAAATTCTATCTCGGAAATATAATTGGTTTCTTTTAAAACCTCTAACCAATAAAGAGATTCATTACATTCTTTCTGAGCTATTGACAACTTATGAATAAAATCAGGCTTGCTTTGCGCATTTACCGCTTCACGGACATTTGCTCAAACAGAAGTAACTGAACGCAAAAATTGTTTACTCATAATATATTCTTTCTTTTCAGCGACCAAGTATTTGTAAAAATTTACACCTCTAATTGCCAACTCAAAACTCTTTGTTTTTACAATACTTTCACTCATAATTCATAACTTAAAATTTATAACTCTAAGTTACGGATTTGTAGAAGACACTTGCAACACTTTTCCGTTGAAATATTTATTTCCCGTCAACGTAAAATTAAAAATATAATCCGCCATTTCACTCGCTGTAATTGGAGCTTGATAGCCTGGAAAAGCTTCAGCTAACATTTCTGTTTGAACCGAACCTAAAGCCAAAACATTAAAAGCAATACCTCTTTCTTTATATTCCTCAGCTAATAATTCTGATAATGTAATAACAGCACCTTTACTGGAACTATAAGCTGCAAGTCCTGCAAATTTCAAACTTCCCTGAATTCCGCCCATAGAACTTATTGTTACTACATGGCTTCCTTTTTGTAAATAAGGCAAACAAATGCGAGTCAAATTAGCAACTCCAAAAACATTGACTTTATAGATATTTTCGAAATCTTCCTGAGTTGTTTCTGAAAATGGTTTCAACAATAAACTTCCTGCATTATGAATGACCGCATCAATTTGTTTCCAAGACTTAGAAAGAAAATCTTGCACTTTCTCTAATTCTGATTCATTAGATAAATCAACCGAAAGGCAAGTGATATTTTCATTCCCTAATAAAGCTTGCGGAATTTTTCTTGAAATGGCTAACACTTGATGTCCAGCCTTGGCAAATTGCAATGCCAACTCATATCCTATCCCTCTACTAGTTCCTGTAATAATAATATTTTTCATGTAGCAAAAATAAACAAAAACACTAAAAAAAGCATCATTTTAGCTGTAGGTATTGTTTCAAATATAAAAATAAGGTTTTCTATAATTATGCTTAATTTTGCCGAAACAAAATACTATTTGAATTCGCAGCAAATGACAGAAAACATACAATTAGAAATAGCAAAACTGAATGATATTGATGGAATTTTGGCATTACAGGAATTGTATCTGGTATCTAATTTATCCGAAGAAGAAAAAGCTTCAGGGTTTGTCACTACGCCGTTTTCAACCCCTCAACTAACCGAAGTCATAGGACAACAAGGCTTGTTTATCGCCAAAGACAATACTAAAATCATCGCTTATATTTTTGCAGGAGGCTGGGATTTTTTCAACCAATGGCCCATATTCAATTATATGACTACATTATTTCCTAATCTTAAATTTTTAGATTTCGATATTACTACAACCAATAGCTTTCAGTATGGACCTATTTGTATTCATAAGGAATATCGAGGAAAAGGATTAATAACACCACTTTTCGAATTTATGAGAATCAATATTGTACAACGATATCCATTGGCTTTGACCTTTATCAATAAAACCAATATTCCATCTACAAAAGCGCATACCGAAAAACTAAAATGGACGATCATCGCTGATTTTCAATTCAACAATAACAATTATTTTATTTTGGCTTATGACATGAATAAGCCCGTTATCTAAAACTCACTAATTCATGTGAATTTCGTGTGTTGGTGTATTGGCCATTTGCGTAACGGCAGGTAATAATTCCTGAATAAACGAAGTCATGTGAGATAAATCCATAGCTTTAAATTCATCCGAAACATGATGATAGAATTCAAAATTTTCAAAATCAAACGTACTCACAGATTGACAAGGCACATGAAACTCATTGTAAAAAGAATAATTATCTGATCTGTAAAACAATTGGTATTCGGCTTCTTTTGGAAGAAAACCAATCGTATTTTTTCCGGTATATTCATTTATTTTACTCGCCATATTCGATTTATCAAAACCAGTAATATAAGCTAGATAATCTCTTTTCATCGGCACTCCAATCATCTCAATATTGAATTGCGCGTATAAATTAAAGTTTTGTGCTTTCAGCTTTTTAGCTAAATGTTTAGAACCTAACAATCCTTTTTCTTCTCCTGTAAAAAACACGAAAAGAACACTTCTTTTATTGTTTTTAACAGCACTGAAATATTTAGCCATTTCAGCAACTGCAGTTGTTCCTGACGCATCATCATTGGCACCATTATTTATAAAATCTCCATTGACTCCCTTTTTATCAATTCCAATATGATCATAATGCGCACTTAGAATTATAAATTCATTTTTCAAAACAGCGTCAGTACCTTCAACAAAACCTACAATATTGAATGCCGTTTCTTTGAAAGTTGATAACGTATCGCGATACGATTTAAAATAAGGCTTTACATCGTTGTTTTTAAAAAACTGCTCCAAATAATCAGCCGCTTTTACCATTCCTTTTGTTCCGGTTTCCCTACCTTCTAACTCGTCAGAAGTCAAATATTTCAACGTTTCTGCAACATCATTTTCTTTGACTTTATATTCAGCTTCTAATAGTTTTAATCGGGTATCGTTTGTGGCTTGGGCCGTGATAGAAGAAGTTGATAAACATCCGAATAAAACGAATGGAAGAAGTAAAAGTGTATTTTTCATAGTTTGTAATTCTTTGGTTAAGGAGCAAATCTTATTTAAATAGATAGGATCAAAATCTTATTTCTTATAATATTTTTTGTAGACCGCATACATTTGAATTAGAGCTAAAACTACAAAAAATAACGGAATAATTACAGGCAATATATATCTTGAGAAACTAGCCGTGTTTTGGGAAAACAAATTTAGAATAGTTACTAAAGCCAGCATTCCAAAAAACGTCCCTACTAAAGTTCCAAAAACGTAATAATATTTAAGTCTTTTTTCGATAGCAATATAATTCCCATTAATCAAATAGAGATTCCAACCTGTCCAAAATGGTAATTGAAGAAAATTGATACAATTCAAAAACATACCAATGAGAAAAGGCGAATACATAATAAATTTTTCTAAATCATTATGATTTTCTGGTGTTTGATTCGAATGAACATAAAAAGAATACCCCAGAAACAGCAAAAAGAAAACAGCAAAAAAATCGATCACTTTCATCAATTTTTTATTACTTACCAATTGATTTGCAAAAATCAACGTGAAGTAAATGACAAAAAACTCAACCAAAATAACACCCAACAAATAAAAAATCAAACTATTTATACCTAATTCAGAGTAAATTTCGAACCCAATAATATTTAAATATCCCAGTGGAACTGAGCCAATAAAGCTCACTAAGGAACCAACGAGAATATTTTTTACAACTTTCATTTTATTAGAAATTTACAATTTTATTGCTTTGCTCTAAATGCAAGCAATATTCTTTCATACCTGCTTTGTGCGCTAAATATGGACTTCCATTTTTATGATTTACTACACTTATTTCATACATATACGTAATATGTCGAGCGAGTTCTTTCCAAGCAAATAGTAAAGAATGCTTCGGGTCATAAATATGTGTGGGTTCACTTGCAGCTCCATTCAACTCAACAATAGAGAAGTTTTTTCCTTGTTCTAATTCATCCAAAGTAGTGTACATAACATCTAATCTTCCGAAATAGAAACCCGGAATTTGCAAACACATTTCATTAATGGTATCGGTTAATTTTGGGGTTATCCAATGGCTTCCGTCAATAAATTTCGCGCCACGGGCATGATTCCCATAAGGCACTAAATTTAGTTTTTCACCTTTTGGGAGAACCTTCAATAATTTCTTGCCGTATTCTTGTTTCAATACTTTAAGTTGCAATTCGTAACGCGGATTTTTCCTGATTAACTGTTCAATAGTTGCAATTCCATCTCCCGAAATAATCAGAAATTCTTTGGAAACTATACCAGTTATTTCACCCTTTTTCTCGTGTGGATAACGCACATAAAAAATTCCAACTTCATTTTCGAAAGGAATTAAATCTTGTACTACATAATCAAAATTTGCCTTTTCTGCATATATTTTTAAGTCGGCAACAGTATCTATTTTCTTGACTCCCGAACCACGCAAACCAATATCTGGTTTTGCTATCAATGGATATTTTATTCCCGAAAATTCGATTATTTTTAAAATTTCTTCCAGTGAAGTTCCTTCTATTATGAGTTCGGTTTTTGGATAATACCGTTGTGGAATTAAATCGTAGATAGCTTTTTTAGACTCCATCATAAATCCACCATTTTTTATGGTTGGATTAGAAGCGTTGAAGAAAAAAATCGATTTTGCTTTAAGCGAATAAAATGCCCAAAGAAAATAAATTGGAATATAAACAATCTGAAACGGCCAATATTCCCAATGCGTAATCTTATGAAAAAGTAATTTCAATTGAGAAAATTTTAAATAGTGATAAATGAGGTCCTATAATCTTTTTGTGTAATCAAATCGCAATGCAAGATAGCGACTTTATTTTTTTCGATTACAGATTGGGTAATACTCAAGGTTTTCATTTCGTCATTTCGATTGATAACCAATCCGTTTTCTTGGTTTTTCTCTTCGGTATAGCGATGAAAATGAAGCATCTCGGCTTCTGAAATTTCTGGATTTGCATCCAAAAAAGTATAAAACCAATTCGTACGTTTCTCCCGGATTTCTGCTGGATACAAGGTTGACGAAGACCAAATGTGATTTTTATGAATATCTAAAGGAGTCGCTTCTTTCTGATTACCATTCCATCGCAATTGAAATAGCTCCCTATTTTGGAATAAAACCAATGTAAAAGGTTCTATATTTTCCAAATCAATTTCATTCCAAAAGTCCTTTGGTGACACCCTACTAATAATATCCAAAACAATCAAACCCCGACTTTTTCTATAAGGAAGTTCTACTTTGTGTTTTTCGTCAGCTCCATTCAATAAAACCAAAACTGCCCCATTTGCATCGACAACAAACCAAGTTCCTCCAGCTTTTGAATCTTTTGGAAAAATTAGATTTTTTCCGTTAATGGTATAATCTTTAGGTGGTATTGCACTTGGCCTGATTACTTTTTCATCTCGATTTGAGGTAATGATAATTGTATCATTGACATTGACAAAACTTACTGTGCACATTGATTCCTATATTCGATTGTAGAACGTGCGACACCAAAATTTTCATCAACAATGACATTTTCACATTGTAAAATAGCTACTTTTATCAGCGCCTGATGATGAATACAATGCTCCAAATTATAAAGCAACTCTCTATAATAGTTACTTTGAATTCGAATTTCCTCTCCATCAATAATCTGTTGCAACTCAATATTTTTATTCTGTTTTTCTAAATCGTTTTGAATAGTTAAAATATGCTGAATTGCAAAGTTTGCATCGTTCTGGATCAAAACATTACGCTCCCTCTTGTCATAATTCACTATCCCTAAATCGTATTGATTTTCAAGACACTGAAACATTTCTATAATATGCCTCGTGTGTTCACCAATACTGGCATTGCTCAATTCAGCACATGGATTTGAGTAATCCTTTTTCGATAATTGATTGAGCAAATCAATCAATTCGTTTAGACTATTAGTAATAGAAGGTATCAGCATATCAGAGTTTTAATTTTAACAAATTTGGTATTTTATCTCTATTTAAAAAAAATAAAGTAAGACAACTAAATAAGATTATGTTAGCCAACGCAAATAGCGTTCCACCATCATTTTCTATTTCAATTCCAAGAACAAATAGATGTGAAAAAATAGCACCAACCATTATTCCGCAACCTAATAATGCTCCAAGCAATGTAGTTCTGGGTATTAAAATTAGAATTACAGTAATCAATTCTAAAATTCCAGTACCAATTCTTCCATAAGGTTCTACTCCCAAAGCAGTAAAAATATAAATACTTTCCTCGGCGGCAGTAAATTTAAAATATAACGTTTGTGACAAAATTACTGCCACTGTAATACGTAAAACCCAAGATAAAATAGTTGTTTTCATGATTCCAGTTTTATTTGATTATTTTTTTCCAATTGTTCTCTGCTTTTGACTTCAAATTAGCTTCCTCTTTATTCCAAATTTTCAATGTATTATTGAAATAAGCATTATAAAATAAATATAATTTTTCGTCAACAATCTTAAAAGTTTGTGGGTTTATCTCCACTTTTTCGCCGGAATCCCCCATCGCATAAGCACACCAGCCTCCAAATTGTGGTTCATATTTTAAAGGATTTTTCAAGAAATATTCTCTATTTACTGGTATCGAAAAATTATATGTAATCCCTTCATACGATGCCGTTAATTCTTTTTTCCCTTTCACAGCTTTACCTTGTTTAAAATAAGCGACTGGGTCGTAACCTTGTAAGGCAACTTTACGTTCTAAATTGAAATGAGTTAATCGACTATTTTCGTTTTGTGCAACTGTTGTTAATGAAATAATACTAACGAACATATAGAGAATTTGTTTTTTACTCCACAATTTAAAATTGCTTTTTTGGCATTCATGAATCTTCGATTTCATTGTATTTTAATTTAAAAAGAAACTTCGTTTATTTCTTAAACAAAGATATTTAGAATCAAAAAAGCCATTTGTCAGCTACTTTACAATAGATACGAAATAATTGAAACTACAGTTTTGATATATCCGAAATAATGATTTCTTTTCGGTTATAAATCAGTGTTCCGTTAGTTTCCATTTCATTGAGTAATTGAGTCGCAGTCTGTCTTGAAGTACAAATAATCTGTGCAATATCGTTTTGTGTCAGATAATTTTCAATCACTACTTTATTCCCTATCCTTTTACCTTCTTTTTCAGCCCAATCTTTTAGAAACTGAAACAATCTGGTTTTGGCATCTTTAGAAATCAAATTAGAATAACTGTTCTTGATGCGTTTCATTTTTAAACCAACAAATTTGGTATAAGAAAGTGCCAAACTAGGATTTCGCAACAATAAATCTTCAAAGTCAGCCATTAGAAAACTGCAAATAGCCACGTCATCAGAAAGTACTTTTGCATATTCATTCGTTTGATCATCAGCTTCTAAAGCTAGTTCCCCGAATAAATCCCCTTTTTGAATAATATCTTTTATAGTTTCATTTCCGTCTTCATCAACTGCTACGATTTTAATATTTCCTTTTTTTAGCAGAAAAATTCTTGGCACATCTGAAGAGGAAAAATAAATAATTTCGCCTTTCTGGGCTTTTTTAAAACCGGTAATAATGCACAATTGTTTGATTTGTCCAAAACTCAAAGTCCGAAACAATTTGTGATCGCGCAAATACCAATATTTTAAATCTTCGTACATGAAAGTAATTCTTTCAGTAAATGTATTAAAAAAATGACTTAAAAAACAAAACCCTTTCAAATCAAAACTTGAAAGGGCTTGAAAATTTAATACAATTTTATTTATGAAACTAATGTTCTTGAAATCACAATACGCTGAATTTCAGAAGTTCCCTCATATATTTGAGTAATTTTAGCATCACGCATCATGCGCTCCACATGATACTCGGCTACATAGCCATTTCCACCATGAATTTGAACTGCTTCAATAGTAGTATCCATCGCAGTTTGGGAAGCAAATAACTTAGCCATTGCTCCAGATTGAGAAATATCCATTCCTAAATCTTTTTCAGAAGCGGCTTTAAAACACAACATTCTGGCAGCCATAATTTGAGTTGCCATATCCGCTAATTTAAAAGCGATAGCTTGATGTTTGAAAATTTCTTTTCCAAAAGCCTTACGCTCTTGTGAATATTTTAAGGCCAATTCATAAGCACCAGTGGCAATTCCCAATGCTTGGGAAGCAATTCCTATTCTTCCGCCATTTAGTACACTCATCGCAAAATTGAATCCAAATCCATCTGCTCCGATTCGGTTTTCCTTTGGTACTCTAACATCATTAAACATTAAAGAATGGGTATCCGAACCACGAATTCCCATTTTTTTCTCTTTTGGACCGATATCAAAACCTGCCCAACCTTTTTCAACAATAAAAGCATTAATCCCTTTATGTTTTTTTTCAATATCGGTTTGAGCAATTACAATATATGTTGAAGCTGAAGATCCATTAGTAATCCAGTTTTTGGTTCCATTCAATAAGTAATAATCTCCCTTATCGATTGCAGTCGTTTTTTGCGAAGTTGCATCAGAACCCGCTTCAGGTTCAGACAAACAAAAAGCACCTATTACTTCTCCTTTGGCAAGAGGAACTAAATATTTCATTTTTTGTTCTTCATTACAATACTTTTCTAAACCTGCACAAACTAAAGAGTTATTTACAGACATTACAACTGCAGAAGATGCATCTATTTTTGCAATTTCAGTTATCGCCAAAACATAAGAAATGCTATCCAATCCGGAACCACCATATTTAGGGTCAACCATCATTCCTAAAAAACCAAGCTCAGCCATTTTTTTCACCTGCTCCGTTGGAAATTTAGAAAATTCATCTCTTTCTATGACACCTGGCAATAATTCGTTTTGAGCAAAATCTTTAGCTGCTTGCTGAATCATTAACTGCTCTTCGGTTAGATTAAAATCCATAACTATATATCGTTTATTTTATTAAAATTTCAACTCTACAAATAAAAGTAAAATTACTCAATTACAATCCTTAAATTTACAGCTTAAGAAAGTTTTTTATATTTTTTACTTTTTGTTTTAAAATTGATGATTATTTTGAGTTGCGCACATTAAATTACTTTTTATTTAAAAAAAGCATCCAAAGATACTTTTTTATTATTAAATTATCAATTTTGATTTAGAAATTTATTCAATGAAAGAAGATTACTATAACGTTATCGGAGTAATGTCAGGAACTTCGCTTGATGGAGTCGATTTAGCACATATTCAATTTAGTGTAAAGAACAATAAATGGACTTTCGAAATTCTTGAAAGCGAAACTATAGCCTATAGTTCAAGTTGGATAAAAAGCCTAAAATCTGCGGTAGATTATTCTAAAGAACAACTCGAAAAATTAAATCAGAACTATACGCAACTTCTCGCTTCCATTATTACAGATTTTATCGAAAAACATAAAATCGAAAATCTGGATGCCGTTTGTTCCCATGGACATACTATTTTGCATCAACCACAAAATGGTTTTACACTCCAAATTGGTAATTTACCCGAAATGGCCTCTTTAATTCCCCAAACGGTAGTTTGCGACTTTAGAGTACAGGATGTTCAACTTGGTGGTCAAGGTGCTCCTTTGGTTCCTATTGGCGACCGAATTTTATTTCCTCAATATGATTATTGCATGAATTTAGGCGGTTTTTCGAATGTATCTTTTGAACAAAACAAGCAACGAATTGCCTTTGATATTTCACCAGTTAACACCGTTTTGAATTTTTATGCTAATCAATTGGGATTAGATTATGATGATAAAGGTAACATTTCAAGAACTGGAAAAATCGATACTAATTTACTAAATGAGTTAAATGCTTTAGATTTTTATCAAAAGAAATACCCGAAATCATTAGGTTTTGAGTTTGTAAAAGAAATCGTTTTACCTTTAATCGAAAGTTTCGAAATTGCTATTGAAGACAAATTATGCACTTTCACTGAACATGTAGCACAGCAAATCGCTTTGGCTTTGCCAAATAAAAAAGGAAGTCTTTTCATAACTGGTGGCGGCGCTTACAATAATTTTCTTATCGAACGTATTCAGTACTATTTACCGGAAATGAAAATCATAATTCCTTCAACTAAAATTCTGGAATTCAAAGAAGCGTTGATTTTTGCGTTGCTTGGTGTATTAAAATTGCGAGGAGAAATCAATGTTTTGAGCAGTGTTACGGGTTCTGAAATGGATCATAGCTCTGGAAATGTTTATTACTCAAAATAATATTAAAAATACATAATTCGCATTATTCTATTTTTTATATTTGTCAAAATTAAACATATCGCAACAAATGAAAGATTTATTAAAGAAATTCGAAAATAAAGAACCTGAGATAGTTTTCCATTGGAAAGATGCTGAAACAGAAGCCGAAGGTTGGACTGTAATTAATTCTCTTCGTGGTGGTGCTGCTGGCGGTGGAACTCGTATGAGAAAAGGGTTAGATATGAATGAAGTTTTATCTTTGGCAAAAACAATGGAAGTGAAATTTTCAGTTTCAGGACCTGCTATCGGCGGTGCTAAATCCGGAATTAATTTTGACCCAAATGATCCAAGAAAAAAAGGTGTTTTGCAACGTTGGTACAAAGCAGTTTCTCCTTTATTGAAAAGTTATTACGGAACTGGTGGTGATTTGAATGTGGATGAAATTCATGAAGTGATTCCAATGACTGAAGAATGTGGCGTTTGGCATCCGCAAGAAGGTGTTTTTAATGGGCATTTCAAACCTACCGAAGCTGATAAAATCAATAGAATCGGTCAATTGCGTCAAGGTGTGGTTAAAGTGATTGAAAATCCGAAATTCTCTCCAGACGTTTCTCGAAAATATACAATTGCAGATATGATTACTGGTTTTGGCGTTGCTGAAGCAGTTCGTAGTTATTATACTATTTATGGTGGAGATGTAAAAGGCAAGAAAGCCATTGTTCAAGGTTTTGGAAATGTAGGTTCGGCTGCAGCATTTTATCTGGCTGAAATGGGAGCAAAAATCATCGGTATTATTGACAGAGATGGCGGATTGATAAATGAAGAAGGTTTTACTTTCGAAGAAATAAAAGCATTATTCCTTGCTAAAGACGGAAACAAACTGGTTGCCGAAAACATGATTCCTTTTGAAGAAATCAATCAAAAAATCTGGTCAATCGGCGCTGAAATATTCACTCCATGTGCAGCATCCAGATTAGTAGCCCAATCTCAAATTGACAGTTTGATTGCAAATGGTCTCGAGGTAATTTCGTGTGGTGCCAACGTTCCTTTTGCCGACTCCGCCATATTTTTTGGCCCAATTATGGAAGATGTGGATCATAAAGTGAGTTTAATTCCAGATTTTATTTCTAATTGTGGAATGGCTCGCGTTTTTGCTTATTTCATGGAAAAGAAAGTACAAATGACGGATGAAGCTATCTTTCAAGACACATCGGAAACGATTAAAAAAGCAATTGAAAAAGCGCATAATTTAAATCCAAGCAAAACAAATATTAGTGCCACCGCTTTTGAAATTGCATTGAAGCAGCTTACTTAAAATAAAAATAGTATTCTTACCATTTATCGGAACTGGGATTAAGCAGATTTTATTAAATCTATTTAGTCCCTTTTCTCATTTCCAATTTTGAACAAGTGCAATCTTATTTATATTCTGTCAGTAGCTTTTTACTCTTGACAATTTTTAGTACTTTTCAACGTTTTTTAGTAATACACTTTTTTTAAATTTAAAATACAAATGAGTTCCACCATTTCATCAGACCAAAAGAAATCTTTAGCCATATCCATTCTTTTGTATGCGACAATGTTGTTGATTTTATTTTTCATCCGATTTTGGCCACCATCAAACATGGCCGAACTTGCCGGCGGCGGCGGTGGCGGTGGCGTTACCGTAAATTTTGGAGACAGCGATTTAGGTTCCGGGGCAAATTATAAAAGCGAAGTTCTGGAAGTAAAAAACCAAACTAAACAAACGCCAACAAAAACGACTCCAGACGAAGCTATTTTATCTCAGGAAAACAGCAATGAAGAAAGCGTTGTCATTCCGCAAAAAGAAAAAACTAAAAAACCAACAGTAGTTGTAAAAGAAGAAACAAAACCAGTCGTTGTAAAACCTAAAGTTTCCAATAATACAAATGATGCTTTATCCAGTATTCTAAAAGGCTCTAATAAAGGCGGTGATGGTGATGACAAAGCAACCGGAAATAAAGGAAAATCAAACGGAAGTTTAAGCTCTAATGGCTACTATGGAACTGGAGGTTCCGGAGGAGGAACAGGCGGCGGAAATGGCTCTGGTACCGGAATAGGAACAGGTAGCGGATATGGCTCTGGCAGCGGTGGAGGAACAGGAAGTGGCTCTGGCGGTGGAGTTGGATATTCCTTAGGAAACAGGAAAGCAATTTCTAAACCCGCACCAAAATACACTTGTAATGAGCAAGGAAAAGTTGTGGTAGAAGTATCCGTAGATAGAAATGGAAGAACAATAAATGCCGTTGCCGGTATAAAAGGGACAACTAATACAGCAAAATGTTTATTGGACCAAGCCAGAATCGCAGCGATGAATACTAAATGGGATGCCAGTGGCGATGCTCCAGAAAAACAAGTGGGCAAGATTGTTTATAATTTCAATTTGAATTAAAGCTATAACACGAATTGACAGGAATGAAACACCCCTTAAACTTGTGATTCCTCCTTCGTCGGAATGACAAAAAATTTCTTATCGATTTAGTGGTTTAGGAATTTGCGTGAGGGATAGGAGCAAGTACCGAAGTACTGCGGATAGCCCGACCACAATAGAAAAAGGGGCTAATCAACTTTATGTTGATTAGCCCCTTTTTCTATTGTGGTCACGCCCAAATGATGCAATTGCTTCGTAAAAACTCGCAATGACACTTACTTGGGACTGGTAGCAATCACAAACTTCAGATTGTTCTTCACTCCTATTTGCAGCACATCAACTAAATCTTGTACTTGTAAATTGAATGGAATGCGAACAATAACTGTTTGATCTTTCTCTGAATTCATCTTAGACATCAAAGTCGTTTCGAGTTCTTCAAATGAAACAGCTTGCTTATCAATATAGAATTTCTTGTCCTCGGTAACGGACAAACTTATGTATTGCTTGTTTGTTTTTTCATTGGACTTAGCTTTTGGCAAAGTCATTTTTATGACATTGGGATTAGCCAAAGTGGATATAATCAGAAAAAACAACAACAAGAAAAACATAATGTCACTTAATGAAGAAGTCGCTACCTCGGCATGAAATCTTCTTTTTCGTTTTATAGACATGTTACGATCTTTGAATAATATTCACAAACTCCAGTATCTGTTTTTGAATTTTTAAAGCAAAATTATCAATCTTACCGTTTAATAAATGATATCCACTATACGCAATAATACCAACTATTAATCCAGCTCCACTACTGATCATTTTCTCGTATAATCCTCCGGAAATATTACCAATACTGATATTTTCAGTAACTGAGATACTATAAAATATTTTAATTACACCTGAAATAGTTCCTATAAACCCTAACGTAGGTGCAATTCCGGCAATAAGTCCCAAATGGCCTAAATGCTTTTCCATTTCTCCTATTTCGATATCTGCAGCGCGATCCATATTGGATTCAATCTCAATAATTGGTCTCCCAATAACAAGAATACCTTCTTTTACAATATTTCCTGAAGCTGTATTATTTCTTTCCGCAATAGATCGAGCCAAATCGAGATTCCCTGAATTTAGATTATCACGTACATCTCTCATCAAAAGATTATCGATTTTTGATGCTTTACTGATATACAAGTAGCGCTCTATAATCAAATAAAAAGTGTAAAATAATAGAATTCCAATTGGGATTAGCCACACACCACCTTTTAAAAGAAATCCTAAAGTAGATATTTCAGTGTTTGGGGCAATTTTTTCGATAACTACGTTTGATGCAGCGTTGGTAATGGTGTCGGTCTGTAATTGTATAAAACTAAACATATAATATTATTGTATTTTAATCATTTATTCTAAAAATTATTTCAATTTTGCAATAAAGATACTTTTCGATGTACTATTAAACTAAAAAAATCGAAAAATATTTTAAACAACTCTATTTTATTACAAAAATGAACTATCAGGAAACTATAAATTGGATGTTTAACCAACTCCCGATGTACCAACTTCAGGGCGCTTCCGCCTACAAAAAAGATTTAACCAATACCCATTTGCTTATCGATCATCTTGATAATCCCCAGGATAAAATAAAATGCATTCATGTAGCAGGAACAAACGGAAAAGGCTCCACTTCTCACATGCTGGCTTCCATACTTCAGGAAGCGGGTTATAAAGTTGGACTATACACTTCTCCACATTTAAAAGATTTTCGGGAACGCATCAAAATTAATGGAATTGAAATTTCTGAAGAATTTGTTACTGATTTCATCAATACACATAAAACTTTTTTCGAGGCAAATGACATGAGTTTTTTCGAAATGACCGTTGGATTGGCTTTTGATTATTTTGCAAAAGAAAAAGTGGACATAGCCATTATTGAAGTTGGAATGGGCGGACGACTAGACGCTACTAATGTTATTACACCGCTCGTTTCCGTAATTACGAATATTGGATTGGATCATATCCAATTTCTAGGAAACACACTGGAATCCGTCGCTTTTGAAAAAGCTGGAATCATAAAGTCTAACGTTCCCGTAGTAATTGGAGAATATACCCCTGAAACGCAGCCCGTTTTTTTGGCTAAAGCCAAAGAATGCAACTCCGAAATCTATTTTGCTTCTGATTTAATTTCAGAAACATATCCTTCCGATTTAATTGGCGATTATCAGTTGCATAATAAGAAAACCGTTTTGCAAACCATTGCAGTATTAAATGCCCAGAAAGAATTTAAAATCACTCCTAAAAATAGTAAATCCGGTTTATTACAGGTTGTTAAAAACACCGGACTTCAAGGAAGGTGGCAACAATTAAGTGAATCCCCAAAAGTCATTTGCGACACAGCACATAACAAAAACGGCCTAGAAATTGTTTTGAATCAAATACAAAAAGAAACTTTCGAAAAATTACATATTGTACTAGGAGTTGTGAATGACAAAGATCTAGATGAAGTTTTACCTTTATTTCCAAAGAATGCAATTTATTATTTCTGTAAACCGAACATCCCGCGTGGTTTAGACTCCTCAATTTTACAAGAAAAAGCAAAAAAATACAATCTCAAAGGAGACATATATCACTCTGTAGCAGAATCTTATCACGCCGCTAAGAATAATGCTACAAAAAATGATTTTATTTTTATTGGCGGTAGCACCTTCGTAGTAGCCGAATTACCTTTAAATGAAGGGATTTAAATTTTGCCAACAATTATTGTCTAAAATAAATTACTTATTTCAATAACTACTTGATTCATAATTTGTTAAATTTATGTGACTATTATTTTTATTAATCACTTAATTCTTAAACTATTATAAAAAAGAAAGACAATTTAGCATTAAGAATGTTAATTTTAACATTCTTGTTAAGCATTGGCATTTTTGCTCAAGAAGCCCCGAAACCTATATTTATTACAGTGACGACTATGCATAGGAATTTAGATTCCGACGGAAAAGACTGGAAGCAAACTGAACAAGAATACTTTGACAAAGTTACCAGTAAGAATGATTTAATAATTGGTTCCGAAATTCTTAATCATTATTACACAGAAAACAGTTCCGAAATTTTACTCGTTTCAGCTTTTAAAACCTGGGAAGACATAGAAAAATCAGGCGAAGCTACTAATGAACTAGTTAAAAAAGGCTGGCCTGATGAAAAAGCCAGAACTGCTTTTTTTGAAAAATACAACAGTTATTATTCTCCTGTACATTCCGACGAAATTTACTCCTCTGTTACCGGCACCAAAGAATTCAAACCTACTACTAAAGAACCTATGGTCGTTTATGTGCGAAAATCACAAATGTCAATGAATGGTCAAGGCAAAGGCCTAAAAGAATTCAATGAAAAAATTACCATGAATAATCCTTATATAAAAGGACATTACCCTCACCGCCATGCATGGGGAGCTGACAGCAGGGATTTCCTTGAAGCCTATTATTATGATTCATTGGCCGATTTAGAAAAATCTAGCGATAAACAAAATGAATTAATAAAAACAGCTTGGCCAAAAAAAGAAGACCGAAAAGTGTTTTTTGATGGATTCAACAAGACGTTTACTGGCATGCATGGTGACTTCATCTACACCAATGTTCCTTCTTTATCCAAATAAATTCTGATTTCTCAAATAAACTCTGTCTTATCACGAGCAAACGTGAGTTTATTTGAGAATTTTATTAAACCTAATAAATTAAATACCAATCAAATATAATTTTACTCTTAAAAAATATTGAAATTTATTTAAAAATATTTTGGATAAGCGAAAAACAAGCTTATATTTGCACTCGCAATAAGGAAATGAAAAAAACCTAAATTGTATTAGGGCGATTAGCTCAGCTGGTTCAGAGCACCTCGTTTACACCGAGGGGGTCGGGGGTTCGAACCCCTCATCGCCCACAAAAAACTCCATTAGAAATAATGGAGTTTTTTTATGCTTTATAGTTTTCCTTTTAGGATCGATTCCTGATTAGCCCATTGCTTCATAATCTATTTCTAAAAAGTCTTCCACCTGTTTTAACCAAATATTTTGAACAAAAGCAACATGATCAGGATGGTTGTTATAATATTGATATGCCTCCATATTTTTAAACTCCATCAATATACCGTACTCAAATTTGTTTTTGACACTCGTCTGCTTTAGTATTTCAAATTTTTCAACTCCATTAATTGTGGTTAATTTGCTGACAGCATCAAAAAAATCTTGTTTTTCAAGCGCTGTCATTCCGTCTTTAAATATAAAAATAACCGAATGGTGTATTGGAACATTATTTTGTTCTGTTGAAATAGCACTCGAGCTAAAGGTTTTATTATCATCCATAGGAACTAATTTATATATTTTAATCTTTATTTAATTTTCAAATTTCATGAAAACGGACAACTTTTTTACATTACTATTATTTTCTAAGCCATAATACATCATAAGAACTTATAAAGTTTTTTTCGTGAATCTCAATTTCACTTTCCGTTAGCAAATTGAATAATTTATTTTCGTTCAAATCAAAAAACAAACGCCTTTCGAAAAAAGTATCAAATTCTGAGAAATTTACAATAACATAAATGGTATCCTTGTTATTTGTTTTTTTATATACTAACAAATGAGTATTTTCATAATCAATAAATTCTAAATCATTATTATCCGCAAAAGCAGGCGTTTGTTTCCGAATTTTTATTAATTTTTTTAATTGTTTATAGACCTGAGCTTGTGCTGATGGAGAATTTTCTATGTTTTCAACCAAACTCCAATTCATTTTTGAACGATGCAACCAACGGTTATCATACTTTTTACTTTCATCATTTAAGTACTCATAATTATTTGGCAAGGCAACCTCATCTCCGCTATAAATCATTGGCAAACCCCCTAAAGACAAAATGATAGCATGCTGTAAATTGATTTGTTTTATACCCAGTTTAATTTCTCTCTCGTTGTTTTCCTTCAATGCTTTTTCCAACCCACACAATGCCGCCATAGAACCTGAAAGGCGGGCATTACCCGTTTCATGTTCAATCATAAAACGCTGTCCAAGTGCAAAACTGCCATTAAAACCGTCACAATAATGTTTTAAAATATACAAGCGATGCTGCAAACTATCTAATCCAAGTTCAGCAACTAATTTGTCATCAAATCCCAATCCTATGTCATCATGACAACGAGCATAATTTATCCATGTTGTATTTCTTGGTTTCTTAGGAACTGCTTTGATTGATTTTTTAAGCAAATTGGTATTCCGTGTAGCCAAAGCTTCCCAACTCAACGCCATAAAACTGGCATTATAAGCAATGTCGCATTCATCTCCTTGAAACAATCCTTCACCAAAATATTTTATAATTTCTTCAGGAGCCACAATCGCTTCAGCAATATAGGCCACACCCGGAGCTACAATTTGACCACATAATTTAAAAAGTTGTAATAAAAGATGAACTTCAGGCAGATTTTGATTAAACTTTCCTATTTCCTTCCACATGAAAGCTACAGCATCTAAACGAAAAATATCTATTCCTTTATTGGACCAGAATAACATGGTGTCTATCATTTCCACTAAAACCATTGGGTTTTTATAATTCAAATCCCATTGATAGCCATAAAACAAAGTCATCACCCATTGATCGCTCTCTGGCAAATAAGTGAAATTTCCAGGCGAAGTATCCGGGAAAATCTCGATCATTGTCCGTTCATAAGCATTCGGTAAATTCCTGTCTGGGAAAAAATAGAAAAAATCTTTGTATTTAGGATGTCCTTTACGAGCCTCAACAGCCCATTGATGCTGATCAGCACAATGATTGAGGACAAAATCCATAATCAAATTCATGTCGTTTTTTTGAAACTCATGTACCAAAGCTTCAAAATCCTTCATCGTTCCAAATTTAGGATTCACTTCACGATAATTGCGGACCGCATAACCTCCATCGTTTTCAAATTCCGGCACATCCAAAAAAGGCATCAAATGCACTGTATTAATTCCCAAATCTCTGAAGTAAGGAATTTTCTCTTTCAGCCCATTAAAATCAGTATTAAAAAGATCCACATACAACATCATCCCTACGATTTTCTCGCTGCAGTACCAGTTTGGATTAGAAACACGTGTCATATCTCGCTTCTTTTGCAAAGGAGAACGTTCTTCAAAATTCTTGACCAAAGACTTCAATAATAAATCAAGCGCCTCCTCTTTATAGGGACTGTTAGCATATAATTTCTGATATAAATCACTAATAATTGGAAAATTTGCTCCCAATCTTAAATGGAAATTCTTGTCTTTAATTTTCACACCTTCTAAGAAGATATTTAATTTTGATAACTTTTCAGCCTGTTGCATATTTTTATAAAAATTTACTTATTTATCATTATTTATCTTAAAATAATATAGAGCCCCACTTCCAAAGATAAAATGATTTTAAATATAATAAAAAAATGTATGCCGAAAAAAAATTACATTAAGAACCTAATTTATTACAAAAATAACAGATGCGTTATTCCATTATTATTTTTAGCATAAAGGCTATCTTTTCAGATAGCCTTTATGCTTTTATTATTCTTTAAAATTGGCTTTACGAATACTTTTCGTTCCCCTTTATATAGTTCTTACGCAATCAATCATGGAATGCGAAAAAATTACCAACCCTGCGTCAATCCATTCCTTACGACTTCTTCATATTTCTCTTTATCGAAACTATATAAGTTAGGTGCTTTATGGGCGACATTACTTTTCTTTTCATCGAGTTTTGTAAGTATTCCAATGGCAGTTATTTTGCGAAGAAAATTTCTGCGATCTAGTTTTCTGCCCAAAATAGTTTCATATAGTTTTTGTAGTTCAGGAATGGTAAATTTTTCAGGGAGTAAATTATATCCTACCGGCATTAAATTCAATTCCATACGAAGTGTTTCTAATGCTTTGTCCAAAATTTTCTTGTGGTCTAAAATCAAATCCGGCACTGCATGATGGTCAATCCATTCCACAATTTCATTTTTACCTTCCGGTTGAGGAACTGCTTGTAAAAAATCGACTAAAGCATAGTAACCAACCGTTACAAAACGATTCGTATACCACTTACCTTCATCTAAAGGTATTCCGTAAAAGTTTAAAACTCTGTTACTAAAATCAATGCTATTTCTTTTAACGGCTCCAAATGTAGCAAATTGTCTCAGGAAAATTCCCTTTAACCCTGTTCTGCCATACAACACGCTAACCGCTGCATCATCGATATCTTCATCAACAGGCACAAAACCGCCTGGCAAAGCCCATTCATGGCTGTGTTTTGTTTTTATTAATAATACTTTGAGCTGATTATCATGAAATCCGAAAATTACACAATCTATTGATAAACTTGGCTGATAGTCTTCCTTGTTATCTAAAACGTTTTTTAACATACGATTTCTATACTTGTATTAAGATAAGTTATTAAAATTATTTCCTTGCAATTTACTCTATTTTTTCAAGGAAATGAACCGAAAATTCAAGATACAAAATTAATTATGTCTTCTCTACTTGATAACATTTTTTTTAAAAAAATTTTCTTGTCCATAGAAAAACAAAACATCCTGTTAATCACAAAAAAATTAAATATTCTTATCTATAAACAGTAAAAAAAACACATCCCTAAAAAATAATGTTATATTTTTTTACTAAATGCATACCATATAAAAAAAAACATGTACATTGCGTCAAAATAACACATTTGTTTTAAACAAAAATATAATTACCAAAAAACAACCAAATTAAAGATTTATGAAAAAATTTATTTTACTACTAATTGGGGTTACTCTGTCAGCTCAATCCTATGCCCAAAACGTAGATTATAGAGAAAAAGCAACAAAATTAGTTGCAAAAATGACATTGGAAGAAAAAGCTTCTCTGTGTTCAGGAGAAACAGCATGGTCAACAAAAGCCATTGCAAAACTTGGAATCCCTTCCATTTTTATGACCGACGGACCTCATGGTTTACGTAAAGCGGAAGGTTTTGATTTTACCAACAGTGTTCCTGCTACTTGCTTTCCAACCGCATCAGCGCTTGCCTCTTCTTGGAATCCTGCACTAGCTCAAAAAATGGGTGAAGCATTAGGAATCGAATCTCAAGCTAATGATGTTCAAATATTGTTAGGACCGGGAGTAAATATGAAACGCTCTCCTCTTGGCGGAAGAAATTTCGAATATTTTTCTGAAGATCCTATTTTAGCGGGAAAAATTGCAACAAGTTTTATTAATGGAGTTCAAAGCCAAGGTGTAGGAACTTCAATGAAACACTTTGCTGCAAACAGCCAGGAAGCGGAACGTATGTCCAATAGTTCAAATGTAAACGAACGTACCTTAAATGAAATCTATTTTCCTGCATTCGAAATGGCAGTAAAAGAGGCGCAACCATGGACCGTGATGTGTTCTTATAATAAAGTAAACGGAGTATATGCTTCTGAAAACCCTTATTTGTTAAATCAAATTCTAAAAGAAAAATGGGGTTTCAAAGGATTTGTTGTTTCTGATTGGGGTGCGGTAAACGAAAGAGCTTTAGGAGTAGATGCCGGATTGCATTTAGAAATGCCGGCTAGTGGTGGTTTTAATGATAAAAAAATTGTTGAAGCAGTAAAAAAAGGAACTTTATCAGAAGCCAGATTAGATCAAATCGTAACGGATTTACTTGCAGTAACCTTAAAAGCAAAAGACAGCCATAAAAAGGGAGTTATTGTTGACAAACAAAAACACAATGACCTTGCAAGACAAGTGAGTGGTGAATGTATTGTTTTATTAAAAAATGACAATGCAATTTTACCGCTGAAATCTTCATTGAAAAAAATAGCTATCGTTGGTAATTTTGCAAAAACACCTCGCTATCAAGGAGCAGGAAGTTCACAAGTACGTCCTACACAAATTCTAAATTCACTTGATGAATTGAAAAAAATAGCAAAAGGAACCCAATTTAGTTTCTCAACAGGTTATAATACAGAAGGAGAAACTGATGAAGTTAAAATTGCTGAAGCAGTACAAAATGCAAAAAATTCAGAATTGGTAATTGTTTTCGCAGGATTGCCAGACAGTTATGAATCCGAAGGTTACGACAGAAATAATATGGATCTGCCTGCTGGTCACAACAAGTTGATTTCGGCAGTATCCGAAGTAAACAAAAACATAATAGTAGTATTGTTGAATGGTGCGCCTGTATCGATGCCTTGGAAAAATGACGTTACTGCCATTGTTGAAGCCTATCTTGGCGGTCAAGCCGGTGGTGGTGCAATTGCTGATGTATTGACTGGAAAAGTAAATCCTTCCGGAAAACTATCTGAAACTTTTCCAATGCGCTTAGAGGATACTCCAACAGCTATGGATTTTCCTTCAAAAGACGGAAATGCAAATTATGGCGAAGGTATTTTTATTGGATACCGTTATTATGACAAAAAGAAAATCGAACCTAACTTTCCTTTTGGATTCGGTTTGAGTTACACAACTTTTTCTTATTCTGATATTAAAGCCAATACTACGGCAGCAAAAGATTCTGATGACATTGCAATCTCAGTAAAAGTAAAAAATACTGGTAAAGTAGCTGGTAAAGAAGTTGCAGAATTATATGTTCACGAACAAGAAAGTGAAGTGGCAAGACCAGAAAATGAACTGAAACATTTTGAAAAAGTGGCTTTATTACCAGGAGAAGAAAAAACAGTTACTTTCCATTTAACCTCACGTGATTTTGCTTATTTCAATTCAAAATCTCATGATTGGGCTATAAAATCAGGAAAATTTGACATCCGTGTTGGAGGTTCTTCTCGTAATTTACCTTTACAACAAACTATTGATATTCAGTCTACAAAAACTGCAAAAGTTGTTCTTACGCATGAATCATTATTCAAAGAATTCAAAAATGCACCAAACAGTGCTGTAATATATGCTCAACTTGTTCAAAGTTTCACAGGAGATAATAAAAAAGCAGAAACTGAAGACGAGAAAAAAGCAGCTTCATTTTTAGAAGCCATGTTAGCAGATATGCCAATAAATAAATTTCTTTTATTATCAGGAGGGAAATTTACTGAAGAAAATCTGAATGCAATATTGAAAGCTGTTAACCAAAATTAAAAAAGCATTTGCGAAAATTGTTGATTAATTGTTGTTAAAAAAGTATTGAAACAGAATTTAAAAGAGGTTGCCTTTTATAAGGTAACCTCTCATTTAAATTCCCTCTTTTTCAAATTTGTTTTCCTAAATTTAATACTATAACTACAAGTTCTTAAGGAAAATTGATTTAGAGTCAATACTTTTTCATTTATACTTACATCAATTTCAACATACTAGTGAGCATACTATATTAAAAAAATACCGCATCAAATATATTAATTTTGAGTTAATAAGCTCATACATTTGTTAAAACACAAAAGGTATTCTTTCTATTTACATAAAAATCAAAGACTTTAAAATAAAAAATAGATTAAAGTCTATTTCAAAAACTGTTTAAACAGCTATTCTCTACCCTACAATTATTATTTGACCAATTCAAAAGTGTCCTTCAAATGGATATCTGCCGAAGACGAACCAATCATTAAATCAAAATCACCAGGTTCTGCAATCCATTGTAATGCTGCGTTATAAAAAGACAATTTTTCTTTGTCTATAGTGAATTTGACCGTTTTAGTTTCCCCTGCATTCAGTTTTATTTTTTGAAAATCTTTTAGTTCAATAATTGGTCTGACTACTGATCCAACTTTATCTCTTAAGTACAACTGAACCACTTCTTCTCCAGCCACTTTTCCTGAATTGGTTATATTTAATGAAACGGCAACCGTTTCAGTACTTTTAATTTTATTTTTGGACAATTTCAAATCTGAATATTCGAAAGTAGTATAACTCAAACCGTATCCAAAAGGAAATTTAGGACTGTTTTTTAAATCTGTATAAGCCGAAACATAATTGGTTTCCGTCTCATTTTTAGCCGGTCTTCCCGTATTAAAATGATTGTAGTAAATAGGAATCTGACCTTCTTCCCTTGGGAAAGATAGTGGCAATTTTCCAGACGGATTGTAATCCCCAAACAATACATCTGCAATAGCGTTTCCTGCTTCGCTACCCAACCACCACGTATAAAGAATCGCAGGAATAGTATCAGCAGTCCAATTAAAAATAAGAGGTCTTCCCGCGTTAATCAAAACCACAACCGGCTTTCCAGTCGCTTGAATCGCTTTTATCAGTTCTTCCTGAACTCCCGGTAAACGAAGATTACTGCGACTTTTAGCTTCACCGCTCATATTTCTTCTTTCGCCGATACTTAAAATCACAACATCAGCCTGATTGGCAACAGCTATTGCTTCGGCAAAACCATCTTTGTTATCCCCTTCAATTTCACAACCTTTGGCGTAAAGCAATTTGGTCGTATTCCCTACTTTATTCTGTAAACCTTCCCATTGCGAAATAACGTGTTTGTCATAATCCACTTCTGGCAATTCTACTGACCAAAAACCCATATTTTGCTTGCGTTCTTTAACCAAAGGACCTATAAAAGCAATTGTCTTCGTTTGTTTTGAAAGCGGTAAAATATTTTTTTCATTCTTCAACAATACGATACTTTTTGCCGCAATTTCTCTTGCTACCTTTCTATGTTCCGGATTGTTCAATTCTTTTTGTTCTCTTTCTGGATTTGAGTATTTATATGGATCTTCGAATAATCCCAATTCAAATTTCTTGCGTAAAATTCTTTTTACGGCATCATCAATTAGCGCAATTGAAACCTTTTTCTCTTTTACTAATTGTGCCAAATTATATCTGTACGCATTGCTTTCCATGTCCATATCACTTCCTGCGGTTATAGCAGCTAATGCAGCTTCTTTACTGTCTTTTACATATCCGTGATTGATCATTTCCCCTATTGAACCCCAATCGGAAACGACAAAACCTTGAAAATTCCATTTTCCTTTTAGAATGTCTCTTTGCAAATATTTATTCCCTGTTGCCGGAATTCCGTTAAGGTCATTAAACGAATTCATAAACGTTGCGGCTCCCGCATCCAAAGCTGCTTTGAAAGGTGGCAAATAGGTTTCCCAAAGCATTCTTTCGCTCATATCAACCGAGTTATAATCTCTCCCGCCAATTGCAGCTCCATAAGCAGCAAAATGTTTCACGCAAGCCATTACGGAATTGACATCACCCAATTTCCCTTGAAAACCTTTCACTCTGGCGTAAGCGATTTTTGAACCTAAATACGTATCTTCTCCTGCGCCTTCCATCACTCTTCCCCAACGCGGATCACGCGCAATATCGACCATTGGCGCAAAGGTCCAATGGATTCCACTGGCGGCCGCTTCTGTTGCGGCAATTCTTGCCGAAAGTTCCATAGCCGCCAAATCCCAACTTGCGGCTTCCGCCAAAGGAAGTGGAAAAGTAGTTTTGTATCCATGAATGACATCCTGACCAAAGAGTAAAGGAATTTTTAATCGGGATTGCATCGCTAATTCCTGGTATTGTCTGGTGTGCTGCGTTCCCAAAACATTCAACATAGAGCCTATTAAACCCGCTTTAATCTCGGATTGTTTGTTCGGATTTATGGTTATAGGTCCTGTGGCCGCATTGTCTCCCGTGTATTGGTTTAATTGTCCAATTTTCTCTTCGAGTGTCATCCGCTTTAGCAAAGCCTCCACTTTTTGGTCAATCGTTTTTTGTTGAGAAAACCCAATAAAGCAGGTCAATAAAAGTGCTGTAGTTACTATTTTTTTCATTTCTAAATACTGTTTTTTTTTAAATCAAATTCATTTATTTCATAATCGAAAAATCAGGAAACATTCTTTTATTTTTTTAACCCGCTTGGTTTTTTAAATTCTAAAAAGTTCAAATTGAAATTCCCTTTTTCGAAATAGACTTTGATTGTATTGGTTCCTCTTTTTAGAACCACATTTTTCAAAGTCACCGTTTGCCAATTATTTATTCCTCCAGAAGAAGGAATTGTAATGGTTTCAGAAAGTTGCCCGTTTTCATCTTTAAGGAAAAACTTCCCTCCAGCTACATCACTGGAATACCGAATAGCAACATCAAATGTGTGCTCTGTATTTAAATCAAATGTGTATTGCAACCATTCGCCATCTTCAATAAACGCAACATGAAAACCATTAGTACTTTTATCATTACAAGATTCAATGTCGACGCCGTCATTTCTCATGACTCCCCCTTTGTTCCACTTGGTAAATTTAGTCCCATCATAATTGGCGACATCTTTATCAAAATAAGCATATCCATTTTGTCCTAAATCATATTCTGTTGCGAATACTTTCCCTGGCAGTGGATGGTTTTTGTATTTTTTAGTATCAGTTGTCTGGATTTGTCGGAACATGGCATCAATCACATCGTATCTGATGGTTAGCTTTTCCATTTTGAAGTTTCGGGCAATTTGTATTAACGCTTTTTTTGCAAAAGCTACTGTTGGCTTTTTCCCTCCGTTTTTCCAATACTCTAATAATTGCTCGTATTCCGGTGTTTTTGTAACCGAAGTAACTCCAGCTAAATTTTCAATTTTTTTCATTGGCCAAAAAGCCCAACCTATAGTATTGGATTCTACCAAAGAGATTGCTTCCTTAAACCATACATTAGAATTTTCACCACTTTCACCCAGCCAAATCGGCACATTATATTGGGTTCTGAAATTCAACATGTTTTGTATGGAAGCCACATCATTATCGTTCCAGTATTTGTGAAAACTCAACGCCATATTTTCATCCCAAAGCGGAAACATGCCATTGTAATTATTCCCCCAACAATTGCCTTCGATAAAAATTAAGTGATTCGTATCGATAGCTCTTATTGCTTTTGTAACTCTAACTTGTAAAGCTCTTAAAGGCGCATTCGAAGTTTCGTCACAACCATTTTGATTCGTTCCCGTAAAATTCCAATTGGGCTCATTGATGATATCATAGGCTCCAATCCAAGGATTATCTTTGTAACGCAAAGCCAACTTTTCCCAAAGCGCGACTATTTTATCCTGATTTGCGGTACTTTCCCAAAGCGATAGTTTTGTAGCATCATAATCGGATATATTGGCATCTTTTCCCTGACCTCCGGGAGCTGCATGTAAATCTAAAATCAGGTATATTTTATTGGCAGCACACCATTTCAATAAATCATCTGTCATTTTGAAACCTTCTTCCAACCAAGTATTCTGGCCTGAAACTGTTTCTTGCTCAATGGGCAGTGTATACAAGTTGTAATGCATCGGCAGTCGAACGGAGTTAAAACCCCAAGCCGCCAATGAATCGACATCTCTCTTTGTTATTCCGTTTGCTTTATAAGCATCATAAAATTCTTCTGTGTTTTTAGCACCAATTAAATCCGTTATCTTCTGCTTAATTACATGTTGGGAACCTGCAAATTCACTTGTTTGAAGCATATAGCCTTCCTGAACCATCCATCCACCCAACCCCAAACCGCGTAATACAATGTTTTTTCCATTTCCATCGACAATTTCTTGTCCATTTCTATGTAAAAAACCTTGTCCGAACGAGGCAACTGAAAAAGAAATAAAGACTATTAAAACTATTTTTTTCATACTTTATATTTTTAAAACCAACCCGTTTATAATTTAATAAACCAAAGATTGGATCCCGTGAGCCGGAATTACAACAACCGTTTTCTCTGAAGCAATGATTAAATTATACGTTACCTCCTTATCAGACTGGTTCATCACCACAGTGACCATTTTCCCGTCTGTATTCAGGAATGAAGTACTTAACAAACTACTTCTGCTCACAGCTGTACTGACTCTTTTGGCATCAGGACGAATAAATTTCGAGAAATGTCCAATATAATAATAGCTCGGTGTATAGATTAATTCTCCCGAATTGGTATCTGCATGGATTGGTGCGAAACAAAAATTCCCTACGTGATTCGGGCCTCCGTTTTGGTCTAAAAGGATGTTCCAATCCGTCCAACCCACCGTTCCATTATTGAAATCATTAATCATAGAAATTCCATATCGTTCGCCGTTTGCCCAGAATTGGTATTTTTTAGTATCAAATTTTTCTATACATCCTTCGGTAAACAATAAGTTTTTAGATGGATAAGCCTCGTGAACTTTTCGAACATTATCAAACATTTGTGTTCCACCTGCCCAAGTTTCGTACCAATGAAATCCCATTCCCCAAGCATATTTTGAAGCTTCCGGATCTGAGAAGATAACATTTGCTCTCTGATTCATCAAATCACGATTGTGATCCCAAACCACAATTTTTTTATCTCCCAAACCTTCTTTTTTCATTGTTGGTCCAAGGAATTTTTTCAAGAAATCTCTCTCGGCTTCAGCGGTAAAAACGCAAGATTCCCAAGTTTGAGTTGCCATAGGTTCGTTTTGAACAGTCAATCCCCAAATTGGCATTCCCTCTTTTTCATAGGCTTTGATAAATTTCGTGTAATAATTCGCCCACGTTTGGTAATATTCCGGAAGTAAAGTTCCTCCTTTTAGCATGCTGCCATTGCTTTTCATGAAAGCGGGAGGACTCCATGGCGAAACATAAAGTAATAATTTCCCGCCAGCTGTTTTTATGGCTTCTTTGAGCATTGGAATGCGATAGTGCCTGTCGTGGTCAATGTTGAAAGTCTTCAAATTTTTATCCCCTTCTTCGATATAGGTATAACTTCCACTACTAAAATCAGAACTATGAATGGTTGTTCTTAGCAATGAATAGCCTATTCCTTTTTCTTTATCATAGTAGGCATTAATAAGTTCTTGTTGCTTGTCTTTTGTCAATTTTGCAAAAACCTCAGCACTGGCATCTGTTATTGCTCCGCCAATTCCCATAAAGGTTTGGAACGTTTTTTTAGGTTCTACAAAAACAGAAATCTCCGTTTCCAACGGTTGTTTTGAAGTTCCAAAACCCAATTTATCCGTTTGTGTTAATCTTAATTTAGTATTTTCTGCTGTAGTGTAAACGGTAACTGTTTTGTCTTTTGTAGAAAAAGACAGTTGTTTCGTTTTATTTTTTTGCTGCGAAAAAGCCAAAAAAGTCACTGCTAAAAGGGCTATTGTTGTTATTTTTTTCATGATGTAAGTATTATGTATAGATGTTATTTTACCAGATATAGGTTCCTACCGAACCCGCCTCTAATGAAGTTGTAACCCAATTCCCATTGTATTTAATGTTAAAAATTTCGGATGTGTTTCCATCATTTTCAACAATTAAAACTTTTTTCCCACTAGGCGTTTTAAAAGCCACATTGTTTAAATTGCCACTATGGTTACTCGCAATTCTAACTGAACCTGCAGGAACAAATTTAGAGGCATGCGCAATGATATAATACCCTACATTTCTGGTAAAACTATCACTGCTATTTATTGTTAGTGCTCCTTTGCAAGTAGTACAACCGCCTGGAGTGTTTGGTCCAAAAGAAGCATTATTTGCTAAGTTCCATTCCAATGCTGTTTTACTCCAATTTCTCATGGAACCAATAATTATATTTTTGACATGCCATTTCAAATCGCCATCAAAAGTTCCTGTAGAAGACGTGTATTGCTCCGTAAAATAGATGTTTTTATTTGGGAAAGCATTGTGAACTGTAGATAAAGCGCTTATATCCCCTTCATACAAATGAAATGCAGAACCGTCAACATAAGGATTCGCTGCAGGATCATTCAGCACTGCAATAGGATATTCCGGTTTGTTGCAATTATGGTCGTACGCCACAATTTTTGTTGTCAAATTTGCAGCTTTGAAAGCGGGACCTAAATGATTTTTTATAAAATCGGCCTGATGCAATGCAATCATCAACATACTTGGATTATTACCCGGATGTAAAGGTTCATTTTGAGGCGTAATGGCATCAATAGTAATCCCTTCGGCTTTCATTGTCTGGATGTATTTCACAAAATATTGAGCATAAACTCCGTAATACTCCGGTTTCAAACTTCCTCCTACGAAACCATTATTGTCTTTCATCCAAACTGGTGGTGACCATGGAGTTGCCATGATTTTAATATTTGGATTGATGGCCACGATCTCTTTTAGCATGGGAATCAAATCATTTTTATCAGGAGCTAAACTAAAATTGTCCAGATTCACGTCTGTTTGACCGCTGGGCAAATCATTATAAGTAAATAGCGTTGCATTCAAATCTGAAGCACCAATACTTATTCTTAGATAACTGATAGCAATTGAATTATCATTGGCACCAAACAATTCTTTTAATAATTCTTGTCTCTTTTTGGCATTTAATTGATTAATAACCTGCGTACTTCCTCCCGTTAAGGTATATCCAAAACCATCAATAGTTTGAAATGTTTTGGAATCATCAACCTCAATATTGGAGTAATTATTATAGGAAGTACCAAATGCTAAAATTGATGTTTGTTTTTGAAGTGTTACACTCTGATTCCCTTTTGTCAACCAAAAATCCATTTCATTTGTAACTACCGGCGGAACTGGAGTTGGGGTTGGATTAACCGTATCGCCAGACGGAGAACATTTTGACAGCATGACTGACAAGGTTAGTAAGATGAAAATTTTCATGGTATATTTTATATAATTCAAATTTTTATTTAAAGTTTATTTCAACATAGACCGGCAAGTGATCTGATGGGTATCTCAAATCTTTTGAATCACTCAAAATGGCATATTTTTTTACTTTCAAAATACTATTCTTCGAAATAAAAATATAATCTATCAATTTGGTTACGGGTTCGTTGTGTTTAAAATTGTTGAAAGTTCCTGAAGGGCCAAAAGCCTTCTCTTGTGAAACTTCTCTCGTATCATCCATCACTTTTTTAAGTGCAATTATTCTTTCTTCATCGGGTTCTGAATTTAAATCTCCCATGAAAATTACGGGATAATTTTTAGTATTTAGTTCCTTTATTTTCGAAAGAATAAGCTGTATCCCTTTGGTTCTGGCTTCGACACCAATGTGATCCAAATGTGTATTAAAAACCCAAAACATTTTTTTTGTTTTCAAATCTCTGAAAAGTGCATGGGTACAAACTCTGTTGTAAGCAGCATCCCATCCTTTGGAAATGATATATGGAGTTTCAGAAAGCCAGAACGTATTGCTTTCTTTCACTCTAAATCTTTCTTTTTTATAAAAAATAGTAGACGATTCCCCTTGTCCTATTCCGTCTCTTCCAATGCCTACATTATTATATTGCAAAAGTGAAGTTACAATATCAATAACCTGATTGGGTCTTGCTTCTTGTACTCCAAAAATATCTGGTTCGTAAAATTGAACTTGAGAGGCGAAATAATCTTTGCGGTGGCTCCAATCATTTTCTCCATCACTTGCAACATCTAAGCGAATATTATAAGTCATCACTTTTAATGACTGAGCATTAGAAAACATGGCCATTAGGATTAAAATTATCGAACTAATTATTTTTTTTGACTGCTTCATTATTTTATTTTTAAATTAATATTCTTCATTAGAGCTTCTATCCAACTTACAAATAGAAGCCCTTAATGAAGACCTAACTAAACAAAAACACATTAATTATAAACTCTAACATAATCTATCTCAAAAGTCGAAGAAGTAAAACCAGGATTGATCGTTCCTCCAAAATTACCACCCATCGCACAGTTTATAATCAGGAAAAAATCCTGATTAAAAGGAAAACTAGCTGTATTTGTAAAAGTATAAAATAACTGATTATCAACGTAAAACTTAATTGACGTAGCTGACCAATCTACGGCATAAATATGAAACTCTGTTGTAGCATCAGGAACCATAACAGTACTGGTGCCTGGTGTATTTCCTGAGCGTCCCGGAGAATGTAAGGAACCATGAACTTTATTAAGGCTGTTACCAACGTGTTCCATAATATCAATTTCTCCACAAGCAGGCCAACCGGCAGAACTTATATTACTTCCTAACATCCATAAAGCAGGCCATGTTCCACCACCACCAGCAGGCAGTTTTGCCTTAATTTCTACTCTTCCGTATTTGAAAGAAAATTTATCTTTTGTAAGAATTCTAGCCGAAGTATAATTGCTTCCACTAAAACTTTCTTTTAGCGTTTTAATTTTTAACAAACCATCTTGAACAATTACATTTTCTGGCCTGTTCGTGTAATATTGGGATTCGTTATTTCCCCAACCTCCAGAACCTAAATCATAACCCCATTTTGCACTATCAGGTGCTCCGTCAACGTTAAATTCATCTGACCAAACTAAAGAAGACCCTACGAAAACTGTTAATGAAAGAGTCGAAGAAACAAACTGTCCTGAATTGTATGCAGACACATATATAACATAGGTGTTTGTACCCGATGTTGTATAGGTGTAGGTAAAATTTCCATTTGTCAGCTCTTTGGTTTCACCGTTACCAAGTAAAATTTTATAGGAAGTCGCATTAGTTGCACTGATGCTAAAATTTACTGTTCCGCTCCCATTGCCGTTTGGGTTTTGTGCGTTTCCACCAACAATCGCTGCTGAAATCAAAAGATTCGAAGGTTTTGTCACTGTCCCCTCCCCGCTATTGCGATCAATACTACTGCAAGAAAGCAATAAAAAAATCCCAACCAAAGCAGTAAAATTTATGAATACTTTCATGGTTATTTTTCATGTCAAGATTTAAAAAATTTAAGCTTCTATAAAATTATAGAAGCTTAAATTAAGCTTATTTATATTCCTCTTAACTCAATATTATCAACGGAGATTCCATCTTTAAGATTTTCACCACCACATTTAATAACCAAATAAACTGTTCCTGTAGCAGTAGCGGTATAAGTCCCAACATTATCTGCACCACCACATCCAACGCTTGATATTTTTCCAGAAAATGCAGATGCACCACAACCTGCCCAAGTATTTATCGAACGTATTTTTCCTCCGGCAGAATAATCGTTGTTTTGTGTTGGAATTGTTGGAGATACAAAAACTTCAAACCATGTATTTGACACGCCACTTGTAGAAGAAGCTACCATATCAACTTTATATGTTCTACCAGAAACTACACTGATAGCCTGATAGAATCCTTGCTGATTCCAACCGCCACCTGTAACTGTTGTTTTACCATTTGCAAAAGCCCAAGAGGTTCCTGATGCACTTATGTTTAAAACTGTCCATTTGCTTATATCTGAAGCCGTGTCTAATTTACCCCCTTGAACTAAATTTCCTGAAATAGGATCTGGTGTGGTAACAGTAATAGTCTTAACTGCTGGAGCTGGTCCACTGCCGCCCTTACCAAAAACATTATGTGTAATAGTATAGGTCCCAACATCTGGCAAGAACAAAGATTCATTAGCAGTTCCCGCAGCCGAACCAGCACCATCATCAACATTCCAATAATGAAACACAAAATTCGTTGAATTTGGGTTAGACGTTAAATTAAAAGTATTCGCATTAGACCCTTGAGTTATTGTGAACTCAGAATTTAACCCATCTGTACTAAGACCATTCCCATCACCTATGTCTTCAGTTTGACAACCTGAAAATAGAATTAGTGAAATTACTATTATTGCAATTTTATCTAAAAATCCCCTATTTATCTTTTTCATAATTTTATCTTTTATTAATTATACCCTGGGTTTTGTTTCAATTTGGTCCCTTGAAGCTCTCTGGTTGGTATAGGAAAAACTTCATCTTTACCTGCTACAAAACCTCTATTTGCTAATTTAGTAGCGGCATCACCCCATCTTACTAAATCAAAGAATCTATGTCCTTCGCCAGCAAGTTCCATTCTTCTTTCGTTTTTAATAGCTGCAAGTGTAACCGGGACAGATGGCAAACCAACTCTTGCTCTTACCGCATCAAGCAATGCTTGCGCTCTTGCTCCGGAACCTAGTGCTTCAGCTTCCATTAAATAAGTATCCGCTAATCTAAGAACATACGAATTTTGCTTATAATTTAACTCTGCAGCTCCACCACCAGTTCGAACATCCGTTTTTCTTGGAAGAAATTTATTTAAAAAATACCCTGTATCTTGATAGCCTCCAATATAATCTGCCTGACCTGCCGCTTTTAAGGCCTTAAGGTCAAATACTGTTGCTCCAAATCTTGGATCTAATTTAATGGCATCATATAAATCTTGTGTAATAACATTGAAACTCCATCCTGAAGGTAAGTCCGGAGCGGTAGAGCCTGATGGTCTCGAATAACTTCTAGGACCTACCATAACATTTAATGAATTTCCTTCGTCTCTACCTGAACCCCAAAACCACCAATCAGAATTACCAGCACTTGTGTGTGACACTTCTATAATTGACTCTGTATTAAATTTATTGGCAACAACCCATAAATCATTAAAGTTAGACAACAATTTATTGCCGTATTGATTTGTTGCGCCTGGTGTACCATTTACCTGAGCCAAAACAGCAGCAGCTTCCGTTTTTTTGCCTTCATACAAATATACTTTCCCGAGCATTGCTTGAGCGGCACCTCTTGTAAGACGCCCAGATTCTGTGGCAGCTGGAACGGTTGTTGGCAAAACATTTATTGCTTCTAATAAATCTTTTTCAATTTGAGCGTAAACTGCTTCAGGAGCTGCCTGCTCAACATCATACATATTAGTCGCTGTTAAAGGATCCAATAGCAATGGAACGTTTTTAAACATTCGTACCAAATTGAAATAATATATAGCACGTAACGCTTTTGACTCTGCCCCAAATCTGGCTTTTAGATTATCAGCCATAGCAACATCCGGTAATTTTAAAAGCAACGTATTTGCTCTAAAAATTCCTTGGTAATGATCGTTCCAAAAACTTCCCGCTACATTTGTTGAAGTAAGTGTGTGTGTAGAGAAAGCTTGAATTCCTGCTCCATCTGTAGAACCACCACCGCCAGCATAGAAGTCATCCGAACCTGCGTTCATCATGGAGATTATATTTTCAAAACCGCCTGAATTTTTTCTAATTGGATCATATACTCCAACCAGAGCTGCCGTTGCTTGTTCTTCGTTAGCATAATAGTTATCTGAAAGAAAAGAACCTTTTGGTGTAACATTAACAAACTCCTCAGAACAAGAACCTAAGGAAACCAGTGCTACTGCTATAAATAAATATTTAAATTTCATCGTTTTCATAATTCTTGATTTTATTAAAATTGTAAATTGGCTCCAAACATAAATGTTCTTGCTTGCGGATAGATTCCTTTGTCTATTCCAAATACACCTCCACCAATTTCAGGGTCATATCCTGTATATTTAGTAAGAGTCAATAAATTCTCAGCCGTTATATAAAAACGCACTTTACTGGCTCCAATTTTACTAATCGCATCACTTGGCAATGAATATCCAAATTGAACTAATTTTAGTCTAAGATAATTCCCGTCTTCAAGATAAAAATCTGACATCTTACCAAAGTTACCATTGGCATCGTTATTTGTAAGTCTCGGATAATCATTTGAAGTTCCTTCACCTGTCCAACGGCTTAAAGCAATAGTTTGATAGTTAGCATTTCCAACATCTAACCTGCGCAAACCTTGGAAAATTTTATTTCCTGCTGCTCCCTGAGCAAATACCATAAAATCGAAGTTTTTATAGTCGAAATTCAAAGTCAGTCCAAAAGTGTATTTTGGAATATTACTTCCCAAGAATTGTTTGTCATCATCTCCTATTGAACCATTTCCATCAGTATCAACCCAACGGAAATCTCCCGGACGAGCACTTGGTTGGATTAACCCGCCTGAAGCATTCGTGTAAGCAGCTATTTCGGCCTCATTTTGAAAAATTCCTGCTGTTTTAAATCCGTAGAATGAGTTATAGGACTGTCCAACTTGTGTTCTTGTCACTGGCCCCATCGACTGAAAAGAAGCATCCCCTGCAATATAATTTGAATCAGAAGCTACATAAGTAACTTTGTTTTCTAAATAAGCAACGTTTCCATTAACAGAGAAATTTACTTCCCCAAATTTCTTTTTATACCCTAATTCAACCTCAATACCTTTATTATCCATATCCGCTACGTTTCCTGTAGGATTTGAAGCAACACCAACATAACCTGGTATATTTATGGAACGCAAGATACCAGAGGTTGATTTCTTGTATAAATCTACCGTAAGGTTTATCGCGTTGAAAAATTTTGATTCAAAACCAATATTCGTCTGAGATGTTTCCTCCCATTGCAAATCGGGATTATCAAGTGTAAGGTTAGCATAGCCGGTAGTTATTGCTCCAGTGTTTCCAAAAGAATAATTGTAACCTCCTTCAACTAAGGAAAGGTATCTGAAATTTGGAATTGCATCATTTCCTACAACTCCATATCCTCCTCTGATTTTCAAAGTATTAAGTACATTGCTTTCTTTCCAAAAATCTTCTTTGGTTAGTACCCATCCTAAATTAAACGATGGAAATACACCAAATTTATTATTGGCTCCAAAACGACTTGAACCATCACGACGAATAATTCCTGTAAACAGATACTTTTCTTTAAAATCGTAATTCACACGTGCAAATAACGAAGTCAATTTATGTTCTGTCAAATCGTATGTACTGCTGCTTCTGTCTGATTGTGGAATATCAAAATTGAAAGAGGCATCACGATAATCTGTAATAGGCAATCCAAACATGGTAGATCCAGAACCTCCGCCTATATTATCCACGTAGGAACCTTGACCTAATAACACCGTTAAGTTATGGTTTCCAAATTGATTCGCATAGGTTACAATATTTTCAATATTCCATGCAAAACTTTTGTTTTCACTTTTACTGTAACTATTTTTAAGCACATTTGAAGTGGCACTTAAATAAAAAACAGGGGTAAAACCCTGACCTCCCCAAGAAGATAATTTTGCTCCAAGAGTTGATCTCACTTTGATATGTTTAGTTATTGCCGCTTCCAAATAGGCATTCCCAACTAAATCGTCAGAAGTACCATACCCTCCTAGTCTTGTTTTGGCATACGCTAAAGGATTAGTCATCTCCTGACCAACTAAGCTGGAAATTCCATAAGGATTTCCATTTGCATCTCGGACCACAGGATTTGTACTATATGGAGCATTATTAGCTTTTACTGGATCTGTTTCTATCAAAGGAGTAGTTGGATCCAAGTTGATTGCTGAACTCAATGGCCCGCCAAATTCACTGTTTGTATTACCGATACCAACTGTTTTTTGTCTGGAAAATCCAAAAGTTTGTCCGAAAGTGAATACTTTAGATAATTTGTGCGTAGAGTTTAAACGAAAATTCTTTTTAGTATAGTTTGAAATTTCAGTAGAAACAATTCCTTCCTGATCTTGAATCCCAAAAGAAGCATAAAAATTAGAAACATCGCTGCCTCCACTGATACTTAACTCATGAGAATAACGAAAAGCACTCGTATTAAAAATTGCTTTTTGCCAATCAGTCCCAACACCCAAAGCAGCTAAATTAGGAAAGATGACAGGTCCGCCGGCAGCAACTGATTTTTCATTTAATAAAGCACCATATTGCGTAGCGTTTAGCAAATGCAAGGTCTTTTCCGGTGAAGAAATTCCAGCAAACCCATTATAATTTACCGTAATTTTTCCCGATTTTCCTTTTTTGGTTGTAACCAGAATAACTCCTGTTGCAGCACGAGTTCCGTAAATCGCAGCAGATGCGGCATCTTTCAGCACTTCGATTGATTCAATATCAGACTGATTAAGAAATCCTATTCCCCCTGCATCGACAACAACACCATCTACAACCCAAAGAGGATCATTACCCCCTTCGCCAAAAGTAGTCACCCCTCTTATACGTATTGTTGATGAAGCACCAGGCTGACCAGAACTGGCAGCAATGGTAACACCAGAAACCCTACCCTGTAAGGCTTGCTCGATCCGACCATTAGGAACTTTTTCAAGATCTTTAGCCCTTACACTGGATATTGCTCCGGTAACAACACTTTTCTTTTGAGTACCATAACCTACCACAACAACTTCCTGTAAGGATTCAGTTGAAGAATTCAGTTTTACATCAATTCGATTTCTTCCGTTAATAGATTCCTGAGTAGTATTGTAACCTAAATAACTAAATACTAAAGTACCTTTTGAAGTGGTCTTTATTTGATAATTTCCATCAAAATCCGTAGCCGTAGCTTTGGAAGTTCCTTTAATTAAAATGGATACTCCTGGGATGGGAAGTCCGTTTTCGTCATAAACTTTTCCGCTTACAGTAACATCTTGCGCTTGCCCGTAAACTGAGAATAGAATAGATAAAAAACAAAAAATAAACAATTTTGTAAATTTCATATTTCTAAAAATTTTGGTTAATTAATTAGTAATTTCCCGCAATATTATAGCTATTTTTTCTATATCCGTATTAATTTTTCATTACAAAAACACATCAAATGCTTTTTTACAACCAAACAAAAACACATCAAAAAATATTTAAATAATTGTATATCAATATTTTAATTATTAATTTTAATTGTTATTAAAAAGTTAAATTAAAAAACTAACACTACATTTATTAAAAAACGGTTATTTTAGCTATTAATATGGATTTAGCCCAAAACAACATACCGTTAAACGCTTGTTTTATAGAAGAAAAGGCTCTTTCAAATAACAACCAAGTCATTACATTTAATTATGAGAACTACAAAATTCCATATTCTAGTTTTTTTGTTTTTGTTATCAACAATACTGTTTGGACAGGTAAAAAATATTGGAGTCCCTGACATCCGAAATTACAAAAGAACTGATTATAAAGGAGGAACTCAAAACTGGAGCATTGATCAGGATAAAAATGGAAATCTATACTTTGCGAACAACAATGGTCTTTATCAATTTGACGGCTCCTCATGGTCTAAGTACGCCCTTCCTAATTACACATCAGCTCGTTGTGTAAAGGTTGATGAATCTGGTAAAATATATGTTGGAGGTTATAAAGAATTAGGCTATTTCAAAGCCGATTCAAAAGGCAAGCTGAAATACACTTCCTTATCTAGATTAATTAAATCAAAAAACAACAAAGAGCTAGATTTTGTTTGGAAGATTCATATTATTAAAGGCGAAGTAATTTTTCAATCTTTTGCCAGAGCATATATATTTAAAAACAATAAACTTAAAATACTCCAAGCCCCAAAACGATTTCAATTTTCATTTCAAATAAACAACACGCTATATTTTCAGGATACCGAAGCTGGGTTATTAGAATTCAAAAACGGACGACTGTACCCTTTAAAAGGCACAACTGCATTAAACAACACCGAAGTTTGGGCGATGTTTAAAATGCCTAACGATAAACTTCTTATAGCAACTTTAGAAAAAGGCCTTTTTATATATAGTAATGAAAAAATAACTCCTTGGAATACCGAAGCCGATATTTTCATTAAAAAAAACAGTTCGCTTGGGGGTGTTGTTATTAAAGACAAATTTATAGTACTAAACTCTGTTTTAAATGGCGTCATTATTTCAGATCTTAATGGTAAAATAACCCAACACATCAACCGAAAAAAAGGGCTCCAAAACAATACTGTACTTGCCTCTTTTGTTGACAATAAAAACAATCTTTGGCTTGGCCTAGATAACGGAATCGCATTTATTAACGAAAGCTCTCCATTTACCTATTTTGGATTCAGTTATGACATTAGTACTGTATATGCATCAGTAATACATGACGGCAATTTATATGTTGCTACAAATCAAGGTGTATTTTATCATTCATGGAACGGAACATTTAAAGAAGACGCCTTTGCTCTTGTTGAAGGCACAACTGCCCAAGCATGGAATATCCAAGTAATTAACAACGAATTGATTTGCGCAAATAACATAGGAGCATTAGTAATCAAAGGAGGCAAGACAATAAAAGTATTAGATAAAAACGGCTATTTTGGATTCAAAACAATCCCCAACCACCCCAATTTTGTTATAGGATCAAATTACAATGGGTTTGCAATATTCGAAAAGACATCTAATGGTTTAGAATTCAAAAATCAAATTGCGGGTTTTGATAAATCCTCAATATTTATCGAACTAGACAACGACTATTTATGGCTAAAAAAAGACGAATTCTTGTATCAAATGGTATTATCTGATGATTTAAAAAAATTTAAATCCATAAAAATTATACAGAACTTATCAGCTACCGAAAAAGGGTTTGGAAGCATTCAAAAAATAAATAACAATATTTACTTTCAAACAAACAATCATTTTTACAAATATTCAAAAGAGCAAGACTTATTTTATGAAGATAAAAAAATGAGTTCTGTATTTAAAAACATTCCCAAAATCAGCACACTAGCCGAAGATGCCAATGGAAATCTCTGGTATATTTTTAATGAATCATTAGGCGAATTGATAAAAAATAGCGATGGCAGTTATACAAACATTGTTGCCCCATTTTCAAACTTGACGGGTAATTTAGTTACCAATTATCTTTCTGTCAATACGATTAACCCGCAAAACATATTTATAGGACTAACAGACGGATTAGCACATTATGATTCCCAATTACTAAACAACATCGTAACTAAACCAAAAGTTTTTATTCGAAGTTTTTCGTTTCCCGGCGACACAATAATCTTTGGAAATGAGAAAAAAATCGCTGAAAAATATTTAATTCCGTATACTGCAAATCATGTAAAATTTACATTTTCATCCCCAACATATGAAAATCTTGAAAATGTTGAATTCTCGTATAAATTAGAAGGCTTTGATGATCGATGGAGTAATTGGTCAACAATTTCAATTAAAGAATATACCTATTTAAGAGAAGGCAACTATAAAATGAAATTAAAAGTGAGAAACAGCTATGGAATTCAGTCAGAAGAAGCTTTTGTTCCATTTACAGTTTCCCCCCCATGGTACAGACATTTTTTAGCGTATTTATTTTATATTTTACTTGCTGTTGTATCAATATTTTTTATCCGGAACAGGATAAAAATAAAAATAAGAAAAAACAAATACTACGAAACCGTTGAACAAAGAAGGCTTTATCTGGAAAAAGAATCGAAAATCAGACAGGAACAATATGAACTGGAAAAAGAGATTGAAAAGTTAAAAAATGACAAACTTCAAATTAAGATTTTAGCAAAAGACAAGGAGCTAGTTAATAATTCTTTGCAAGTAGTAAAGAAAAACAAAATTCTGAACGGCATTATATACAAACTAAAAGACATCAATGTAGAATCCTTCGATGAATCGACCAAATTTCAATTTACAAAACTAAACAGAAGCATTACAAAGGAAGTAAGTGCCGATAAAAGCTGGAAAGATTTAGAGAAACACATCAAAAATGTCCATTTTGATTTTCTAAAAAGATTAAAAGAAAAGTACCCTACAATTTCCCCCCGAGAATTGGATTTATCTACCTATTTATTGATGAATATGTCAACAAAAGAAATTGCAGAAATCATGAATATTTCAAGTGGCGGAGTAGAATTGGCACGATACCGATTAAGAAAAAAACTAGAGCTTAATAAAAAAGAAAATCTTATTGGCTTTTTAATGAGTATTTAATTGAACTAAAAAAGCCATCAATGAATTAAAATGCTGGCTTTTAAATTTTAAAAAAACAGAAGTTTCTATTACAAGAAATCCAAAGTTCGCTCTAATGCCATTCCTCTGGAGCCTTTTATCAATACAGTGCTATTTTCAATTTTTGTTTCTTTTAAACGACTTGCAAAAGCCTCAAATGTATCATAAAAATAAAAATTGTCTTTGTCAACTCTATTGGCATAAAATGCTGTTCCAATAAAGTTACAAGTCACTTTTTCTTCCATTAAAAGCATTGTTACTATTGCTTTATGCTCTTGTTGACTTTCCTGACCCAATTCAAACATATCACCCAATATCATAATCTTATTCGGACTGTCCAATTGTATAAAATTGGCAATAGCAACCGTCATGCTGCTAGGATTAGCATTATAGGCATCCAGAATAATTTGATTTGTTCCTTTTGACAAAAGTTGTGACCTATTATTTTCAGGAATATAACTCTCTAATGCCTCTTTAATGGCATTATCCTCAACTTCAAAATATTTTCCTATAGCAAGTGCCGCATTAATATTATTGGCATTGTATAATCCAATTAAATGAGAAGCGATTGTACCATTAGAATAATTTATTTCTACAAATGGATTTGCTTTTACTGCCGTTATATTCACATTAGCATTTTCTTTATTTATTCCAAAAGAAAATGATTTTAATATTTTTGCTTTTTCAACTTGAATTGGATCCTCTAGGTTTATAAAAGCTAGTTTATCATTCTCCAAAAGATAGTGATACATTTCACTTTTCCCTTCAATAACACCTGCTACCCCTCCAAAACCTTCTAGATGGGCTTTACCAAAATTAGTTATATAACCATAATCCGGTTTTGCTAATTCACAAAGGAATTGGATTTCTTTTTTGTGATTTGCCCCCATTTCTACAATTCCAATTTCAGTTTCTGAATTAAAAGAAAGCAAAGTTAATGGTACTCCGATGTGGTTGTTTAAATTACCAATTGTTGCTTTAGTATTATATTTTTTTGAAAGAACAACATTAATCAGTTCTTTTGTAGTTGTCTTCCCATTGCTTCCTGTAAGCGCAATTATGGGCAATTTTAGATACGCTCTATGAAACTTTGCTAATTCTTGCAGCGCTACTAAACTATCTTCAACTAAAATGGTTCTTTGGTCAATAAAATACCCGCTATTATCGATGATAACATAAGAAGCACCTTTCTCTAATGCTTCCTTAGCAAATGTATTAGCATCAAAACGTTCTCCTTTTATGGCAACAAACAATGAGTTTGGTTCAATTTTACGAGTATCTATTGAAACCGATTTACATTTTAAAAATAAACTATGAATGTAATTGATATCCATTTAAAAATGATTTAAAAAATAAAAGCCCTAATCAAAGGACTTTTTATTGCTATTTTATAAAATTAATTTCTGGCTGATTTTCCCTTATCTGCTTTTGGACCAACTCTTGACATGGCACATCTGAATCCAATATAATCAGTAGCCATATCTTGAGGAAAATATCTTCTTTGTGCTGGATCTAACCAATACGCTCTATCTCTCCAAGATCCACCTTTATAAACTCTTACCTCATCATTTATCAAAGTGGTTCTTTTATTTGATTTATCGTACTTTCTTACCATTTTTCCTAAACTGTCTGTAGTAACATTGTGTTTAGGTGAATTGTACATGATTTTTTCCTCTTTATCTTTTTCACCATCTGATTCAGAAGATCCGAAGTTATAATATCTGGTAGATTGTTTATCACCATCTCTATAATTGATATTATCACTTTTATCAAAATTTTGTCTCAAATAAGTCTCTTGTTCATCAACTGGAACTTGAGCAATCTGACCTGGAAAGTTTCTGGCAATTATTCTACCATTACTTAAAGTGTCATATTTCATGTTCTCCTTTGTAACGATTTCAACTTTACCGTCTGCTCCAATTTTATTTTTAGTATATTGATTTCCTCTAAAATAATTAAAATCATTCGATTCATTATCAATAATTGGTCTGTAAACATCTTGTACCCACTCGGCTACATTTCCAGCCATATCATATAGCCCAAAATCATTTGCAGGATATTTTTTAACCTCATTGGTAATATCAGCCCCATCATCAGACCAACCTGCTATCCCACCATAATCTCCATTTCCTTGTTTGAAATTGGCCAATTGATCCCCTTTGCTTTGTCTTTTTCCTGAACGAGTATAACTACCTGACCAAGGATATTTTTTCTGACCTTTATAAATGTTGTATTCTCTTTGACCAACATCAGCTGCTGCTGCATACTCCCATTCCGCTTCGGTAGGAAGTCTGTATTCCGGAAGTATAATTCCAGAAGAACGTTGTGCATATACATTTTTTTGTTCCGTAACCTTACCGTCTTTTCCAGCTTTTGGTGCTTTTTTACCACCTTTTCCTCCTTTTAAAACAATCTCCTCATTACCTCCATAAGTTAATGTTGGACTATTCAAATAGGTTTCAGTACTAAAAGAACTTTCGGCTGTTACGTCTTCAGTTTTAGCATTTTTCTTAAGGTAACCATTTTTTTCTAAAAGGGCTTCATTAACACGGTCAGTTCTCCATTTGCTAAACTCTACCGCTTGAATCCAATTTACCCCAACAACAGGATAATTTGCATAAGACGGATGTCTTAAATAATTATTGGTCATTGTTTCATTATAACCCAATCTGTTTCTCCAAACCAAGGTATCAGGCGAAGCACCTTCATATATCTTTTTGTAATTTTCTTCAGTTGGAGGAAACACTTTTTTCAAATAATCCAAATATTCTAAATACATAAAGTTCGTAACTTCGGTTTCGTCCATATAAAAAGACTGAACATGTTGCTGTGTTGGGGTATTATTCCAATCATGCATAACATCATCTTCAACTTTACCCATAGTAAATGTTCCGCCTTCAACAAAAACTAAACCTGGTCCAGCTATTTGCTTTTTGGCTCCTGAAGCTTTTTTACCATCAACATTCCAGCCAGTAGCCCGCGATGCATTTTTTGAGCTAGACTTTTTGCTACAACTCGCTAAACCCACAATCAATATCATAGATATCATCAATCGTAAGGTCATAATTTTGTTTACTTTCATACTCTTTAGTAGGTAATAATTTAGGTTCCGCAATATAAATAATTAACCATTAACCTGCAACATCCTTTTTTAATAAATTTTATCAGTTAAATTTTATCAGAAAATCATACAATAAAAACGCAAATTTATAATATTTATTATTTACTATCACACTAAATGATTTATTTTTACTTATTAATAATAATTCACTATCTATCCCGTTTAAAAAAATAATGAAAAAAATACTTCTGGTTTATTTATCCCTAATCCCTTTTGTTTCTTTTGCTCAAATTAAAGGAGATATGCTCCTTGAATGGTTAGAAAAGAAAGAAATATCTTTTGGTGATTTCAAAATTAATGTTCCACAATTTTCTGGGAATAGCTATTATTACGATGTTTCAAAAAAAGCACTATTCTACACGCTTAGCATATCAGAATCGGCTTCTTTTAACGAAAATGACTTACAAATTTCGAATATTGTATACGAATCAATTCTAACTTCTCAACTTGGCGAATTAGCTTTGGAAAACATACCAAAAACCCCGAATGCCTCCTTAAAAATTACAAACTCCAGAGATATCAGACAAGCTTTTCTTTCCTTATCACCAATTGTAAAAGATGACTTCGGATACAAACGAATCAAATCATTTTCTTATAACATAAAAAGTAGCTCTTCAAAAATCTCACAATCCAATAAAAGCACAAACGTTGTTTATGATTCTATTTTAGCTTCCGGGGATTGGTATCAATTTTACATTGAAAAATCCGGCGTCTATAAAATTTCTAAAAGTTTTTTGCAGCAATTAGGCCTCAACATGAGTAGTATCGACCCAAAAAAAATAAAAATTTATGGCAACGGCGGTAAAATGTTGCCGTTATCAAACAGTATTTACTATCCTCAAGATATAACCGAAAACCCCATACAAATTATTGGAGAAAGCGATGGTGTTTTCGACAATGACGATGCTATTTTATTTTATGCCGAAGGGCTTGATATTTGGAACGAAGAAAGTCAAACCTTCAATAATCTATACGATACAAAATCCTATTATTACATAACAGTTCATGGAGATGACGGAAAAAGAATTCCAGAAATGACGCAGCCTAGCGGAAACAGCTCGGTAACATTAAATACATTTGATGACCATCAATACCATGAATTAGATCTTGTAAATATCGCTCATCTTGGCCGTCAATGGTTTGGAGAATCATTTGACATCAATCAGGAACAGGAATTTGAGTTTAATTTTCCAAACTACGATTCAACAACGCCAATAAAAATTATGACAACAACTGCTTCTGCCGCTTTTACACCAACTTCTTTCAAAGTGGCGGCAAATGGTCAGGAGATAGGGAACATTTCTTTTCAGCCATTGAATTCCAATTCTGACATTGAATTCAATTTTGGTTTTTTACCAAGCAACACCTCTTTTAACGGTTCTGAAAATGTAAAAATAAAATTAACCTACAATAACAATGGCGTTCCGGGCTCAAAAGGATATTTAGATAATATTCGGCTTATCGCCAAAAGAAAACTTCAAGGTTACGGAAAGCAATTTCATTTTCAATACGATTTATCAAATTCAAGTCTAGGTATTGTAAGTTATTCCATTTCTAATGCAAATGGCATTTTTCAAGTTTGGGATGTAACCGATTTGTATAATGTAACCAAAATCGAAAATTCAAACCAAAGCTCATTCACTTTTAAAGCAAATCTGGGCGAACTCAGAAAATACATTGCCATTGATCCAGCAGACTATTTTACTCCTTTAAAAGACAGCAAAACAAAAATTGTCAATCAGAATTTAAAAGGAACCCTTTTTAAAAATGCTCAAAATCAGTTTCAAGATGTTGATTATGTAATTATAGCCCCGAATTTTTTAACTACACAAGGGGAGAAATTAGCCGGTTTTCATCGTATAAATTCTAATCTGAATGTAAAAGTAATTTCTCTTGAATCTATTTACCAAGAATTCTCATCAGGAAAACAGGACATCTCTGCCATAAGAAATTGTGTCAAATACATCTATGAAAACGCATCAACACCTGAGAAAAGAATAAAATATGTCAACCTTTTTGGGGATGCCTCTTATGATTTTAAAAACCGAATAGTCAACAACAGTAACATTGTTCCTATCTACCATTCTTTAAGGAGCAATACATCAGGTGAAGCTTCCTTTGCTTCTGATGATTTTTATGGATTAATGGATTCTAATGAAGGAAATATTATTTCTTATTTTGGAGGAATCGATATTGCAGTGGGAAGAATGCTGGTAAACGACACGAAACAAGCGGATGAAATGGCCAATAAAATTATAGAATACCATGATTTAAAATCATATGGAAGTTGGAGAAATAATTTCGTCTTGATTTCTGATGATTCAGATAAATCTTCTGACGCAAGTCTGCAAACCAGACAAAATAATTTAGCTGATGTCATAGCTTCTGAGAAACCATTTTTGAATGTCAATAAAATAATATTAGATTCCTACGTTCAAGAAGCTTCAGCAGGAGGCTTTAGGTACGCTAAGGCTGGAACAGATTTTTTTAATGCTTTCGAAAAAGGAGCTTTAGTATTTAATTATTTGGGGCATGGTGGAGAAGATGGACTATCCAGCGAACGCATTTGGGAAAAATCAGATGGTCAAAAGGTAAGCAATCAATACAAATATCCATTATTCATAACTATCACTTGCGAGTTCTCCCGTTTTGACAATCCTTCCAGACCAACTGCAGGCGAATATACCTATTGGAATCCAAAGGGAGGAGCTATTGCAATGATTACTACAACACGATCAATAGGACAATATAGTGCCGAAAATTTCAACGACATACTTTCTAAAAACTTATTATCCTTTGGGTCTAACCAATACACTTCTATTGCGGAAGCACTAAGAATTTCCAAAAACAGCAACCCAAACTCAGCAACTAATGTAGTTTTTTATATTGGTGACCCTGCATTAATGCTAGCCATACCAAAACCAAAAATAAGTCTTACCAAAGTAAATGACGTTTCAATTTCTCAACCTATTGATGATTTCAAATCATTAGCTAAGATTAAATTGACCGGAGAAATTACGGACGAAAACAACAATCCGCTTACAAATTATAATGGAGAAGTCTCCACAACCATTTTTGACAAAATCATTTCAAGAACTACATTTAATAATGATGGAACTAGCACACCAATAAATTTCAATGTTTTAGGCGAAACTATTTTTAGAGGAAATGCATCAGTTACTAATGGTAAATTTGAATTTAGCTTTGTTGTTCCAAGAGATATTAGAATTCCATTAGCCAATGGAAGAATCAGTTTTTATGCAAAAAAAAATCAAATATTAGAAAACCAAACTGGCTACAATACTACTATAAAAGTGGGCGGAATTAATGAAAATGCAGTTGCAGACAATATTAGTCCAAGAGTTAAGTTATATATGAATGACGAAACTTTTGTTTCGGGAGGCACAACCAATGAATCGCCTTTCCTGCTTGCTTTTCTTGAAGATGAAAATGGTATAAATACAGCCAGTGGAATTGGTCATGACATTGTTGCAATAGTAGATGGCGATGTGAATAATCCTTACATTTTAAATGATTATTACCAAACAAAATTAGACGATTACACAAATGGAACGCTTCGGTTTCCGCTGCGTAATTTATCGGTAGGATTACATACTATTTCATTCAAAGCTTGGGACGTATATAACAATCCCATAATTACCGAGATTCAGTTTATAGTAGTTGGTGATGAAACGTTAACATTAACACACGTATTGAACTACCCTAACCCATTTGTTAATTATACTGAGTTTTGGTTTACGCATAATAGACCGTACGAAGCATTAGATGTTCAGGTTCAAGTTATGACAATAACCGGAAAAGTGGTTTGGACGAAAAATCAAATTATTTCAACCGAAGGGTTTTTATCAAAAGAAATTACTTGGGATGGTAAAGATGATTTTGGCAGTAAAATAGGAAAAGGTGTTTATGTTTATAAACTTACTGTAAAATCAAACTTGACAAATAAAAAAACTGAAAAGTTTGAAAAACTTGTAATACTTTAATAATATACTATATTTGTTTAATCAATATTCTTACAATAATGAAAAAAATTGCGTCGGTTTTTATCTGTTTATTTATTATTTCACTTGCCAAGGCGCAAGATAGAGTTATAACTACAGGAGTTCCGTTTTTATTAGTTTCAGCAGATGCAAGAGCTGCAGGTATGGCTGATATTGGAGTTGCCACTTCTGCTGATGCTTTTTCTCAACAATGGAACCCGGCAAAATATGCTTTTGCGATAGACAAACAAGGCTTTTCAGTGAGCTACACTCCTTATCTTACTGATTTAGTAAATGACATTTCATTGGGACAATTAACCTACTACAATAAGATTGACGACCGAAGTGCCTTTGCGGGAAGCCTTAGATATTTTGGTTTAGGTGATATTGAATTGCGTCAAACAGGCGATCCTAATGAAGCCGCTAATACTGTCTCTCCAAACGAATTTGCATTAGACTTATCTTATTCCCAAAAATTAAGTGAAAGATTCTCTATGGCAGTTGCGGGACGCTATATTCATTCCAGTCTAAAAGTAGCAACCGATAATGGCGATGCTTCACCAGCTAGTTCATTTGCAGTTGATGTGGCTGGATTCTATCAATCAGAAGAAATAGCTTACACCGAATTTAACGGAAGATGGAGAGCAGGATTTAACATCCAAAATTTAGGCCCAAAAATAAGTTATGACAATTCAGAACTTAGCACCAATTTTTTACCAGCCAATTTAAAAATAGGAACCGGATTTGATTTTATATTTGATGATTTTAATAAAGTAGCTTTAAATCTGGAATTCAATAAATTATTAGTACCAACTCCACAAAACCCAGATTTAAATGGAGACGGAGATGTAACGGTAGAGGAAAGAGCAGAAAACAATGAAAATTATCGCTCTGTCGGATGGGTTTCAGGCGTATTTACATCATTTGGAGACGCTCCTGATGGTTTTAGTGAAGAATTGAAAGAATTTACCTACGCTCTAGGTGCTGAATATTTATATCAAGATTCATTTGCCATGCGTTTGGGGTATTTTCATGAAAGTCCAGAAAAAGGGGCCAGAGAATTTTTCTCGCTTGGAGCAGGATTTAAATATAATATCGTAAAAGTGGATGTATCCTATTTATTCTCAGCATCGAAAGTAAAAAACCCTTTAGAGAATACACTTAGATTTTCACTTACTTTTAACTTTGGTGACAAGTATGACGAATATTAGTTAAAGTAAATTTTTAAATATAAACTACAAATCCAAATTTCATATCGTTGAAATTTGGATTTTTTTTCCTGTAAAAAGAATGAAAAAAATTACCATTACAACACAATTCTCTGTTTTTGATTCCCTTGAAGATTTGCCAAATGACATATACAGCTTAATGGAGCAAGCAGTAGCTATTAGGAAAAAAGCTTATGCTCCCTACTCAAAATTTCGGGTAGGCACTGCCATTCTTTTAGATAACGGAAAGATTGTATTGGGTTCAAACCAAGAAAATGCAGCTTATCCCTCCGGTCTTTGTGCTGAACGTGTTGCTATTTTTCAAGCAGGAGCAATTTATCCTGATGCTAAAATTTTAAAAATGGCCATAACGGCAGCTTCAGATACAAACAAAACAACTACCCCTATTCCTCCTTGCGGTTCCTGCAGACAATCAATAGCAGAATATGAAATAAAACAAGATACCCCCATTGAAATCTATTTTATGGGAGAAACAGGTGCAATTTATAAATCGGCATCCCTAAAAAACTTGCTTCCTTTCCTATTTGATAAAAACTTCTTGTAAAAAAAAGCCAAAAACTAGCGTATAAATTTTACTTCTTAGCTGGAATGTCTTATTTTTGCGATTCGCAAATTTGTGGGAGGAAACTATTTTGCGTTATGGTACCAATTGATAATACAATAACACTTTAGCAAAAGAATTAATTCAGATGAAAGAAGTTACAAAAGAAGTTTATTTAAAGTGGTATGAAGACATGCTACTTTGGAGAAAGTTTGAGGACAAACTTGCAGCATTATACATACAACAAAAAGTTAGAGGATTTCTACACTTATATAATGGTCAAGAAGCCGTTCTGGCAGGTGCATTACACGCCATGGACTTGACAAAAGACAAAATGATTACCGCTTATAGAAATCACGTTCAACCAATAGGAATGGGTGTTGATCCAAGACGCGTAATGGCTGAGCTAATGGGAAAAGTTACCGGGACATCCAAAGGAATGGGTGGTTCTATGCACATTTTCTCAAAAGAACACCGTTTTTATGGTGGTCACGGAATTGTAGGTGGACAAATTCCAGTGGGAGCCGGATTGGCTTTTGCAGATAAATATTTTGAAACCGGTGGTGTTACTATGACCTATTTTGGTGACGGTGCCGCTCGTCAAGGCTCTCTACACGAATCTTTTAACATGGCTATGTTATGGAAACTTCCAGTAGTATTTATCGTTGAAAACAACGGTTACGCTATGGGAACTTCTGTAGAAAGAACTGCAAATCATACTGATATTTGGAAACTAGGTTTAGGATATGAAATGCCTTGCGGACCAGTTGATGGAATGAATCCGGTAAAAGTTGCTGAAGCAATGACAGAAGCCATTGACAGAGCACGTCGTGGTGACGGACCAACTTTCCTTGAAATGAAAACATATCGTTACAGAGGACACTCCATGTCTGATGCACAGTTATACCGTTCGAAAGAAGAAGTAGAAGAATACAAAAAAATTGATCCAATTACACAAGTTTTAGATGTAATTAAAGATCAAAAATATGCTACTGAAGAAGAGATTGAAGTGATTGATCAAAGAGTAAAAGATTTAGTGGAAGAATGCGTAAAATTCGCAGAAGAATCCCCTTATCCTGAAATTCAACAATTATACGACGTAGTGTACGATCAAGAAAACTATCCATTTTTACCTCATAAACTATAAACCAATTATGGCAACAATAATAACAATGCCTCGTTTGAGCGATACGATGACGGAAGGAACAGTAGCGACTTGGCTAAAAAAAGTAGGTGACAAAATCAGTGAAGGTGATATCCTTGCAGAAATTGAAACTGACAAAGCAACGATGGAATTTGAGTCTTTCAATGAAGGAACTCTTTTATATATAGGTATCCCAGAAGGAGAAACTGCACCAGTAGATTCTTTACTGGCAATCATAGGAAATGAAGGCGAAGATGTTTCAGCTTTAATAGCTGGGAAAGCAACTCCTGCAACTGAAGAAGCTAAACCTGCCGTTGCAGAAACAGCAACTGCTCCCGAAGTTAAAAAAGAAGAAACAACTACAACTCCTGCAATTGCAGCTTCTTTACCAAAAGGAGTGATTGTAGTTACTATGCCTCGTTTGAGTGATACGATGACGGAAGGAACTGTAGCGACTTGGTTAAAAAAAGTAGGCGATAAAGTTTCCGAAGGGGACATTCTTGCTGAAATCGAAACTGACAAAGCAACAATGGAATTTGAATCTTTCAACGAAGGAACTTTATTATACATAGGAATTCAAGAAGGAAATACTGCACCTGTTGACAGTCTATTGGCCATCATTGGACCTGAAGGAACTGACATTAGCGGTATCGCTGAAAATTATAAAACTGGAGGAACTCCACAAGATCCTGTTGCAACTGAAGAAGCAAAATCAGCACCAGCTGAAAAAACAGCAGAACCAATTGTACAAGAAGCATCAACTGACGGGCAACGAATTTTAGCATCTCCATTAGCAAAGAAAATTGCAAGTGATAAAGGAATTCAATTGACACAAGTAAAAGGTTCAGGTGAAAACGGACGTATTGTAAAAAGCGATATTGAAAATTTTACACCGCAAATTGTATCAGCTCCAACTTCTGCACCAGCAAAAACAGAAACTGTTGCTGCAGCAAAACCATTTGTTCCAGCAGGAGAAGTTTTTACAGAAGAAATCAAGAATTCGCAAATGCGAAAAATCATTGCTAAACGTTTAGCAGAATCTTTATTTACAGCGCCACATTACAACTTAGTAATAGAAGTAACTATGGATGACGCAATGAAATCAAGAGCTATCATTAACAGCGTTCCAGATACAAAAGTATCTTTTAACGACATGGTGATAAAAGCCTGCGCATTAGCTTTGAAAAAACATCCAAAAATAAATTCTCAATGGAGAGAAGATGCTATCATCATCAACCATCATGTGAATATTGGAGTTGCCGTAGCTGTTGAAGACGGACTAGTGGTTCCGGTATTACGATTTACAGATGCTATGAGTTTATCTCAGATTGGCGGAAACGTAAGAGATCTTGCAGGAAGAGCTAAAAACAAAAAATTATTACCTACAGAAATGGAAGGAAGTACTTTTACTGTTTCTAATCTTGGAATGTTTGGTATCACCGAATTCAACTCCATCATTAACCAACCGAACTCTGCAATCCTTTCAGTAGGTGCTATTGTAGAAAAACCGGTAGTGAAAAATGGTCAAATTGTAGTAGGAAACACCATGATGCTATCTTTAGCTTGCGATCACAGAACAATTGACGGTGCAACCGGAGCACAGTTCTTGCAAACCTTGAAACAATTCATAGAAAACCCAGTTACGATGCTTGCGTAATAACTTGGTCTTTAAAATACAAATCCCGTCTTGTTTTAGAACTTGACGGGATTTTTTATTTATTCTTTGCTTCTATCCAACGTGACATATACTTTGTACTGTTCAACGTATGATGTTGCAACATAGCTCCCATAAAGTTAGTCAAACGATGTTTTTGTAAATCGGATTGCAGCATCTTAACTTTTTTTGCAAAATCATCCTTGAATAATTCTTTCAAATACCGTTGATTGATAATTGTTATTCCATTTTGTTGGGCTTTTAGCCAAATAGTTTTGTCTTGACACAATCGTACTGCCGCATCAGTAAAATCTGCAACACTATCAACAACAAACCCATTCCAAGGTAAATCATCATGCATTGATTCACTACCAATAAAAGTTGTTACACTTGGTGTACCACATTGCATTGCTTCCAATAATTTTCCTTTTATACCCGCACCAAAACGTAAAGGAGCTAAAACAACACGGGAGTTTTTTACAACGTCTTGTGCATCAATCGCTCGACCCATAATTAAAAAACCTTCTTTGTTATTATGTAATTGTAATACTTTTTGCGACGGATAAGCTCCGTAAATATGTAAAATAGCTTCCGGTAATTGTTTTTTAATTAAAGCCCAAATCGTTTCTTTTAAATATTGAACTGCATTCCAATTGGGTTCATGAAGAAAATTCCCGATAAAAATAAAGTTTTTTCGTTCTTCAAAAGAAGGTAATTCGTGAATCTCAACAATATCGATTGGCTCCAATAAAAAGGGCAAATAATATAATAAATTTTTATCGATTTTAAATACAGATTCTAATAATTCCATTTCAAATTTAGAAATCATCAAAGAAAGATCACAGCGTAAAATACTGGCGATTTCCCGTTTGGCAACATCTTCAAGAAACAAATCAGTTGTATTAAATGGACGCTTTTCCTTGAATGCTTTCTGGCGTGCTAACCGCAAACAATGTAAATCTTCAGTATCTAACAATCGTAATGCATCAGGGCAATTTTCGGCAACACGCCATCCAAATTGTTCTTCCATCATAAACCGATCAAACAAAACTACAGTTGGATTTAGTTCTTTTATAAAGACATCAAAACTGGAATTATTTAACTCAATTGATTTTTTATCAACTCCGCATTTTTCTAAATCAACCATGAAATCACTATCTTGAGCTGGACTCACAAACGTAATGCTAAAACCTTGCTCTTTGAAAAGTGAAATCAATTGCATCATCCTTCCTCCTGCTGCCGATGAATTGGGTTCGGGCCAAACAAAACCAATAATTAAAAGCTTTTGAACTTGATTCATATTTACATAAAGTTATACCTGCAAAATAATGCTATTTTGATGGCAATCCCATCATTTCGAAGAAAAATCAGTAAGAAAAGACTAATTTTGCATTAAATAAATTCCAAATCATGTTAGGATTAAAATTAGCCACAGACCCACGTTGGGTAAACATAGTCGAATCAAACATCGAAGAAATTTTGACCGATCACGCTTGGTGCGAACAAAAAGCAGCCTCAAATGCGATAAGTTTAGTTACTTACAATTCAGAATTAGAGGAATTAGTCACCGAAATGTTGATTATTGCTAAAGAAGAATTAGACCATTTACAATTGGTTCATAATTTAATAAAAAGCAAAGGTTTAACTTTAGGACGTGAAAGAAAAGACCATTACGTAAATGAACTTTTCAAATTCATGAAAAAAGACGGAAGTCGAAAAGATGCACTCTGTGATCGATTGTTATTTTCTGCCATGATTGAAGCCAGAAGTTGCGAACGCTTTAAAGTACTATCCGAAAACATAAAAGATCCCGAACTGGCAACATTTTATAGAGACCTTATGATTTCAGAAGCTGGACATTATACTACTTTCTTGGGCTTTGCGAGAAAATATGCTGACAATATTGATGTGGATAAACGCTGGGCAGCATGGATTGAATTTGAAACTTCCATCATTACCAATTATGGCAAAAATGAAACCATTCATGGTTAATGAACTATAAAAATTAACTAATTTTTTCCAATAAACAAAAAGAGGATGTTCAGTGGGACATCCTCTTTTTGTTATAATTCTAATTGATTTTTATTTAATAATCATAAACTCAGAACGTCTGTTCAAGGCATGTTCATCATCTGTGCATATATCTCCACAAGCAACTTTTGGTTCTGATTCTCCAAAACCTTTTCCTGATATTTTATCGGTATTAATTCCTTTTGAAATAATATATTGAATAGTAGACTTAGTTCTTCTATCGGAAAGATTTAAATTATATTCATCGCTACCTCTTGAATCAGTATGAGACTTAACATAAATAACCAGTTTATCATTTTGTGACATCACATAAACTAATTTATCAAGTTCTACAGCTCCTTGTTTAGTTATATCGCTTTTATTGTATTCGAAATAAATTGGATTCAATATAATTTCTTTTTCCGTTACTATAACTTCAATCGGATCTATAGCAGCATCTATACTCACAACTCCTTTTTCAATTTTAGAAACAGGAAATAATTTAGTAACAAATCCATCTTTGTGAACTTCTAAAACATATGGTTTTTTACAATCAACTTCATATGACACTTCCCCTTTTTCATTAGACATTTTAGTATCTAAAATGTTATTCTTTACATCTAAAATAATTACTCTAGAATCAGCTAAAATATTACCATTTTTAGCATTTTTTACTATCGTTTGAATCTGTCCTTTACAAACTGGAACAGCACTATAAATATGGTCTACCCCAGATCTGTTACTGGATAAATACCCGATGTTTTTTTCTTTGTTAAACGTAAAGGCAAAATCATCTTTTTCTGCATTAACTGGATTTCCAATGTTATTCGGCAAATCGTTTTTATTTAAATCTATAGAAAAAACATCTAAACCGCCAAATCCCGTCAGACCATTCGAAGAAAAATATAAAACAGCATCATCAGTTACGTAAGGAAAATTCTCATCTCCTGATGTATTTATTTTACTGCCTAAGTTTTCTGGAGTACCAAAAGTTCCGTCTGAATTTACGGCTACTTTCCATAGGTCAGTTCCTCCAATTGAACCGGGCATATTTGAGGCAAAATAAAGAAACTTTCCATCTTTATCAATGGATGGATTTCCAGTAGAATAATTTTTACTATTGAATGGAAGCGGCGTAATTGCAGTCCATTTTCCGTTTTCTTTAACAGCTTTGTACAAACTTACCTGACCGTATTTTAATTTTTTGGCTTTATCTTTTTCGAATAATTTACCATTAAAACTTTCACTGGAAAAGTAAATTGTATTTCCATCTTTAGTCATCGTCAAAGGACCTTCATGGAAAACTGTATTTAATTCTGAAATAGGAGTTGACTCAGAATAAGTTCCGTCCTCCTCTCTATAGTCCGATTGATAAAGATCCAAAAAAGGTTCATTATTCCATCCATAAATTTTACCATTTTCATTTCTTGCACTTGCAAAATAGAGTACATTATCATAAAGTATTGCTCCAAAATCAGATTTTTCAGAATTAACATTTATTTTTTTTAAGCCAAATAGTTTTTCTTTTTTTACTAGTTTGGAAAGATAATCAGGATTTTCATTGAATCCCTTAGCTCTTTCATCATTAGGCAACATAGCCGAAAATACTTTCATTTGCACATTAGATTCTGCATATTTACCGTTAGATTTAAGCATCTGAGCATATCGATAATACGTTTCTCCATCTTGTTTAGATTTTACAGCTTGTGCATACCATTTTTCGGATTCAATAGTATTATACATGTTATAATAACTGTCTCCAAGTTGTTTATACGCATAAGTATCTGCTTTTCCTTTTTCAACTAAAGACAAATATTCCTTAACAGCTTGAACATATTCGTAACTGTCAAATAATTTATCTGCATTCTTAGTATCTTTATTTTGTGCTGATAGCGAAATACTAGCAAGAACAAAAAACAATAGTATAGTATATTTTTTCATTAATTATAAAATTAAATATTAGAAAAATCTTGGGGAACGAGAAACTTTTTTTGGAACAAATAAATCATATAATAATATGAATTCATGGGAAGATGGCGCTGTTACTTTCAAATCTGAAACAACATGGTCATAAGCATAACCTATTCTCAATTCAGGTGTTATTGCAAAATTCATCATTGCTCCGAAACTGTCTTCTAATCTATAGGTTGCACCCAATTCGAATTTTTCCATATACAAAAAGTTTGCGGAAACATCTAAAGAAGGAGAAACATTAAATGCTGATTTCAACATAAAGGAGGGTTTGAATTTCAATTCATAATTGATATCAAATACATATCCTGCTGTTAAAAAATAGTGGGATACATCTGAACCATATTCTCTTCCATTATAATCTAAATGCGCTGATTTTAGCATGTTGGGTACTGATAAGGAAACATAATATTTATCTGTATAGTAAAAAGCCCCTACTCCCATATTTAATGATGAATCATTTATATCTTCTCCAAAAATTCCTTCTGAAGGATCCGGCAAACTAGATTGAATATCCCTAAGCCCTACCTTATGAAATGACACACCGGCTTTTAAACCCAATGCTAGCCTATGTGTATCATTTAATTTTAATGTGTATGAAAAATCTCCATATACATTTTGTTCTGTGACTGGCCCTATTTTATCTGAAATAAAGGACAAACCCAGACCTACATTATTACCTGTTGGAGTATGACCAGAAAAAGTAAAAGAGGTTGGTGCATCTTGAATATTCACCCATTGCTTTCTGTACAAGAGACCAAAAGAAATACTCTCTTTGGATCCTGCGTAAGCTGGATTTATAACATTCATATTATACATGTATTGCGTATAATGTGGATCTTGTTGCGCCTTCATATCCATATAGGCAATAAGAACTAAAAGAGAAGTCAAAAATATTTTATTCATATCTATTTATTTTATTTATTTTGCAGACCCATAATTATTGAAGCCCTGCATAAATACATTAATCTATTATTTTTCTCTGATTAGATAGATCCAACCTGTTTTTGTTTGTCCGTTATTGAATTCTATAACATAATAATAGGTTGCACTCGGAAGTTCATCTCCTTTGTCGGACTGACCCTTCCATTGATCTGTATAATTAGTCTGACTATAAACTTTAATACCATATCTGTCAAATATCTCCAAGTTTTTTACATCCATTAATCTTAAATCAAAATAGTCATTTGATCCGTTACCATCAGGAGATATTCCTTTTTGTATATTACAATAAATAGATTCAATTGTAACATTATCTGTTGTTTCACAACCTGTAGCAATCGATTTTACAGTTAAGCTATACTTAATAGGAAATACCTCCTCCCCTGGGGTAGATGCAATCACATCGGATACATTTAAAACATTAGAGTTTGTCCCAACAGGAGCACCTGTACTATCTTTCCATTGATAATCAACATTGCTGGAATCATACGAGGATGCTATTGGAATAACTGTTAAAACATAATCTCTAGACTCACAGTCTCCTGAGATTTCGAATTGAATTTCTGGAGGAATAGGATTAATGGTTATTTGAGAACCAGTACTAATACACGCAATACTATTTGTAAATCGCACACTCATTGTATATTTTCCAGGAGCTAAATTTAAAAACTCTGGATTATCTTGATATCCATTTCCTAAACTATATTGAACATTCGCTTGTGCAGTAATCTGAATTCTACCCATAGGTTGTAGACAAGTTGGCTGTGTAATTTGTGCCAAAGTTGGTATTGACGGCAATGGAGGAAGTGGATCGATTGTTACACTTGCAACACTTTGCGCCGAACAAGTATTGTCAGCTATATTTCTTACGTATAAGATATAATTATTTGGAGCTAAGCCAGAAAATGTATTTGAAGTTTGATACGTTGTGCCATTCAAACTATACTCCACACCAGATTGTGCAGCTACTACGATGGTTCCGGATGGCACAGCACATGTTGGCTGATCCGCACTCACCATTGTTGGAATAATAGGTGGAGTCGGTATTGGATTAATTGTTATCGCTGAGGCCGATAGAGTAATACATGTATTGTCAGCAATATTTCTTATATACAATGTGTAATCTGATGTTGCTAATCCTGTAAAAGTATTCGATGACTGATAGGTTGTTCCATTCAAACTGTATTCAACTCCAGATTGTGTGGTAATAACAATGCTTCCCGATGGGATTCCGCATGTAGGCTGGATTACACTAGTCGCTGTTGGAGTAATAGGTGGATTTGGTATCGCATTAATCGTTATGGTTGATGCCGATGGAGTAATACATGTATTGTCAGCAATATTTCTTACATACAATGTATAATCTGCCCTTGCTAATACTGTAAAGGTATTCGATGACTGATAGGTTGTTCCATTCAAACTGTATTCAACTCCAGATTGTGTAGTAATAACAATGCTTCCCGATGGGGTTCCGCATGTAGGCTGGATTACACTAGTCGCTGTTGGAACAACTGGTGCCGTTGGAATCGCATTTATTGTTATGGCTGCCGATGATGAAGTGACGCAGGTGTTATCTGCAATGTTTCTAACATACAATATATAATTATTAGGAGCTAATCCTGTAAATGCATTTGAAGTTTGGTAAATTGTGCCATTAACACTGTATTCCACACCACTTTGTACAGCAATCGTTATAGTTCCTGAAGGTATTGCACATGTTGGTTGTATTACACTAGCCATGGTTGGAATAACTGGTGCCGTTGGAATCGCGTTTATTGTTATGGCTGTCGATGATAAAATAACACAGGAGTTATCCGCTATGTTTCTAACATACAACGTATAATTATCGGGAGCTAATCCAGTAAATGTATTTGAAGCTTGGTAAATTGTGCCATTGACACTGTATTCCACACCACTTTGTGTAGCAATCGCAATCGTTCCTGATTGCAATGTGCATGTTGGTTGAACCACACTTGTAGTGGTTGGAACTGCTGGTTGATTTGGAATAGTATTTATTGTTATCGCAGATGATGATGAAGTAACACATGTAATATTGGCTGTGTTTCTAACATATAACGTATAACTATTGGGAGCTAATCCTGCAAATGTATTTGAAGCTTGGTAAATTGTGCCATTAACACTGTATTCCACACCACTTTGTATGGCAATCGTGATAGTTCCTGAAGGGATTGCACATGTTGGTTGCACTACACTAGCCATGATTGGAACAACTGGTGCCGTTGGAATCGCGTTTATTGTTATGGCTGTCGATGATGAAGAGGTACAGGTGTTATCTGCTATATTTCTGACATATAACGTATAATTATTAGGGGCTAATCCAGTAAATGTATTCGAAGTTTGGTAAATTGTGCCATTAACACTATATTCCACACCACTTTGTGCAGCAATCGTGATAGTTCCTGAAGGTATTGCACATGTTGGTTGAACCACACTTGAAGCTGTTGGATCAACTGGTGGAGTTGGAATCGAGTTTATTGTTATGGCTGTTGATGATAAAGTAACACAGGAGTTATCCGCTATTTTTCTAACATACAACGTATAATCATTAGGGGCTAAGCCTGTAAATGAATTTGAAGCTTGGTAGATTGTGCCATTAACACTGTATTCCACACCACTTTGCGTAGCAATTGTAATCGCTCCTGATTGTAATGCGCATGTTGGTTGAACCACACTCACCATAGTTGGAATAGAAACAAAGTCCATTGTAATATTAGCTTGTGAATAACAAGGAGTTAATGCCGATGCAGCAACCACGACTGGATTTGGGTCTTTTAAATTATAATCAATAGCACCACTACCGTAATCTAAACCGCTGCTTCTTTCTGGACTTAAAAAGGAATTGGTAACATTATAATTACTGATATCGTTGTCCTGCATAGTCAATGCAAAAAATTTAATATCACCCGTTGTGTAACCAATAAGAGATTTTAAAACTTCTATTTCAAAACCTAGATTGTAATCACTGATTCCTATATTGTTTTTATTGATTCCCATAACAGCAGAAGGAGATCCAGTAGCCGCACTCCCCAAAGAGGTTTTAATAGAGTTTCCCGTTTTCAATTCAATAACATCAGCATAATAGTCTGTCTCTCCAACATCGGTCGAGATAGTAAGACAATAATCTGCTTGAAAATAGGAATCAAATATACTAGGATTATTGTTGAAAAAATTAAATCCATTTACTGCGGGAAGAGAACCTATTTCGTCCCCATAATTTGAAACATTGAATCCCCCAGGTTTTGTATCAAGAAATAACAAAACCTTTCTATAATTAAGTAATTTTCCAGCGATACCAAAAACCAACTTATCTTCTATAGGACTTATCTTTAAAGAGTTTATATATCCCGTTGTAGCATTTCCTGATAAGGGGGCTGAAAGAAAGTTATCTTCCATTGCCGCAGTTCCCCAAGCAGATTCGCTAATTGCACCATCAAGACTTACAGCATACCTTGTACGTACACTTACTGTCTGACCGTTTGTCAGGGCATTCGTTGTATAAGTTTTACTAACAGACATGGCTTGTTGCACAACACCATCAACCGAAAATTCAAATAAATCGGCTCCACCTGCAGCAGTAAAGGTAACTGACGTACCTAAACATAGCGGGTTAGTTACATCATTTGCTGGTGTGGCTATTAAAGTAACCGCTGGTGGCGCTAAATAAACTGATGCAACGACAGGAATACGGATACTAATGTCATTACCCGATTTACTTTGAACATAATACGTTTTAGTAGTACTTATGCTAGGACTGAAAACAGAACCAGTAAATATTGGAGAAATTGATGTTTGACTTGAAAACCACTGAATAATATCAGAGCCATTAGCACCATATGCATAAACATTAACCTGTACAGGATTAATACCATCCCCGCAAGAACTGCCTGCGGTTGTTGATGGAGGAGGTAAAATAGCTATAGACCTCGCAAGTCTTGATGTCTTTTTATGCTTTTTTATTGTATCAGTAATATTATTCCTTATTAACAACTCCAAATTCATTTTAGGAACTTTTAAAATATCCACAAAATTTCCTGCAATTAATTTATGACCCAATAATAGATGAAGCAATAAAAACAAAAGTAATTTATTTTTCATAGAATAAATTTTGTAGTTAATAATATTGATTCCCAGACTTAATAAAGAATAATAAAAGTATAGCTTTATTTTGGTTAAGCAAATAATAAATTAATAAATAATTAACAATCTTCATATAATAAGTAATTTGATTAAAATAATGTCGTATATGTTTTTAGAGGCAAACTACATAGTCATTGAGGGTTTGACCCTATAAAATACGACGATATATCGTTCCTGTTACTTAATAAAACCAAAGTTGTAAATAATACCATTTTGTCTTTGAATTTACTGTGATAATTTGTAAATTTGGCGTATGCCAAAAAAGATAAAAATAGAGATAACTGAAAGCTTAGAATTTCTGAGAAATGAGCACATCAAAGCAAAAGGGGAACTTAAAAAAGACCGCTTAAAAGTTTTGATTTATATTAAGGAGGGAAAATATCATTTCCAAAGTGATATAGCTAAAAAATTAGGCAGGACTGAGAAAACCGTGCGAGAATGGATACAAGAATATAGTCAGTCTGGACTTTCATCTCTTCTTAAAGTAAGTAGCGGAGGTAATAATACCAGAACAATTTCGGATAAAGCTTTAGAACTTATCGCTAAAAAAATCCTAGACGTAGAGACAACTATAACGTCTTATCTTGAACTTCAGTTAATTATAGAGAAAGAGTTAGGTGAGAAAATAGCATATGGAGCTTTATACTCTCATTGTAAACGTAAATATAAGTCTAAACTAAAAGTGGCTAGGAAATCACATCACAAAAAGGATGAAAAAGCTGAGGAGCTTTTTAAAAAACCTTAGATTTTCCTTAAAACAAATTAGATTAGGTCTAAATAAAAACAGTGTCACTTCTGTTAATCTGTACTTTCAAGATGAAAGCCGTTTTGGTCTAATAACTAAGCAGAAACGAGTAGTTTCTGCAAGAGGTATAAAACCAATTGGGAAATATATGCACAGCTTCAAATACAAGTGGCTATAGGGAAGTTTTTCTCCTATTACGGGAGAAAGTTTTTGTATGACAACAACAGGTGTTTGTAAAGAATTGTTCATTAAATATTTGGAAGACTTTAGCAAGCATAAGCCTGAAGAACTTAAAATTATAGTGATAGACAATGCGGGATTTCACTCAACGAAAGATATAATTTTGCCGGAAAACATAGTATTAATGCCGATTCCGCCTTATTGTCCTGAATTGAACCCCGCAGAAAAGGTTTGGCAATGGATGAAAGACAAAATAGCGATGAAGCTGTTTGATACATTGGAAATTCTTGAAAGCAAAATGGATGACCTAATAAATAACCTAGAGGGAGACTTGATAAAATCGATTACAGGGTATGATTTTTATACAAGAGCCTTTTCCAGTGTTTTTAAAGTTTAAATGGCATTAGTACATCTATTTGGAAAGATAGCAGCTGCCTTTATAAACTTAATATTTTAACTCTTGATTCGCATTGAATATAAAAAACGTCCCGCAATGAGGGAAATTTTGAATAAAATGAAATAGCCGTAACAAGAGAAATGGAAATTTACCTCCATAAAGAATAAATCAATATGACACATTTAGATAAATCCCAAATAAAAGAAATTGCAGAAAATTTAGACTGTGGACTCAACTGCTATTGGAATAGAAAAACCAATGAAATACTTTTTCTGCCAGAGGAATTAGGATATCTGCTAGACGATGATTCAGACGAATCAGATATTGGCAATCAATGGTTGCAAGAAGATTTTGATTCAATCAAAAATAATCTTGAAGATATAGTATTAATCGAAAAACCCAATTCAAACTATTCTTTTAGAGTAATGGAAGCTTTTGCGGATCAACTACCCAACAAATTGGATTTAAAATCCAAACTTTTCCAAGCTTTAGAACGAAACAAACCCTTCCATGAATTTAAATTCACCATTGATAATTCGGATTATAGAGAAGAATGGTTTGCTTTCAAAAATCTAAAATTACAAGAATGGGTAGAGGAACAAATTGAAGAAAAAGAGGGGAAATAATTTGTGATTTATTTACAAGTCATAACCAATAATGAGAAAAACCGAGATCCTAGTGATACAAACAGTCAAAAGTAGTAGAGACTGAACTTTACGAAAAGGCAGGTCTGACTTTCGATTACAAGTCCTCGCACTTTGTTGTTAGTCTCTCAATTGCCGTTGGCTTCAGCCAACGGATTGAAATTCATAAAAGTTATTGGCTTTAGCCGAAACCGCTATATTATTTGGCTAAAGCCATTTTCTTTTCCCCTATTTTCTTCCGATGGCTGAAGCCAACGGCAATTCAATAAAAAATCAACTTACTTTCAAAACTTCAATCTTATTCTCTTTTGGATTTCGAATGTGGCTTAACTTTGTGTACCTGTAAACCGTTATGGGACAAGTGAAATATTTAATATCATTTATAACGTGTTTTTTTCCTAACCGAATTACTAATCTATCTGATTTATCGTCAATCTTATTCAAAGAATGACTTTTATCGAAAATTTCATTCCTAGGAATTATTCTGAAATCTAAAATTTCATAATACTCTTTAATTCCTTTACCTGAGTAATAAGGTGCAAAATATTTGATTTCTGATTTTATCTTTACATAACCGGAGTCTTCGTCTTTTAATTTAGAAGGCTTAACTTTTCCTGTATGGTAAAGAATATTATTTTCTGTTTCAAAATAGATTGATTGTTTTCCTTTGTTTACAATCCCGATTAAAACTTCAGGATTTGAGGATTCATAAATGTTTTCTTTATGAGGAGAAACCTCATTTAAAACAGATTCAGTATCAAGACCAAGTATTTTTTTTAAATGCTCTTCAAGAAGCGTTTTGTTTTCGTAATCGTTAGGACGTAGTGGGAATGCTCCAATATTTACTTCATCAATAGATTTATGGTAAGCCAAGTTCTTAATGGATTCTAATTCTCCTGATCCCGGAAAAAGAACATAGGCACCAATTACCTCTTTTTCAGGCTTAATTTTGTTTTTATTTACATAATAAATGGCATCACGATATCGATGCATTTGATTTATGGCATCATCTGGTGGTAAATCCGGAGCGCCTTCCCTTTCATCCGAAGCTAATCTATACTTGGCATCATACAAATAAGTTAAAACATAATTCTCTTTTAAATCATTCTTAGTGATTCGAAGAACAATATCCGGTCTTTGATTTACAGTGAACGATTTGACATCCTGATTTGATTTTGTATCGTATGAAAAATCGTGAAACAATTCAATTCTTTCACCGTTTTTTTGGATGAATGACACCTTAGATTTGACACCTCTTTCTATTTTAAAAACAAAGTCATCAACTTGAATTTCGGCTAATTCGATTTCGTCTGGATCTTCTTTGCCAAGTAAATTTTGCAAAACATTTTTAATTTCCAAAAAACACCAAATTTGATACAATTCTGCAATGTTTTTTAATTCAATTTTTTGAATTCCATCAAATAATTTCAACCCACCATTAAGCATTGTCCAAGACTTATAAATCGTGCTATAGCCTGTGGCCTTTTGTAGAACCAATGATTCTTGTCTTAGCCCTTTAAATTCACCAATTGTCTTGAAAAAAGGATTAATAGCAATCGTTTCCATTTGCTTTTCAATGGATTTCATTTCATCTTTAAAGGAAGTGGTAATAGCATTCTTGAACCTATGCTCTATATAGATTTTCACCTTTACAAATCGCTTTAAAGTTTTAAAAACGACATGCTTTAAAAATTGATTTTCAGACGTATCAGTACTTATTGTTTTATTTTCAATACGATAATTTTTATTTGGTAAATGTTTAAATTGAGCATATTCTTCCTCTAATAAAGGGTTCCATTTAATGATTTTATCCGCTTTAACATATTTTGTTTGATTGATTATTCGACTGTGCGGTTTGTTTAAAATAAACTTTGACGCTTCAATAAAATCATAATAAATACCACCAAAAACTTGCCACCATATTAAATCAGTGTTTGGCGAATTTCCTGTTTTAAAGGAAGTATAGGTCTTTTTTAGAAAATCTAAAACGAGATAAGGATACTCATTCTCAATATCAGCAACTATTTTATCATAATCACTTCTGTAATCCAATTTTGTTGGAAAGACTTCAAAATTGAGGACAACCTCCTGTTGCTTGTCTTCTTTAGAATATCGGACAATAATAGTACTCTTTCCTAAATCATTTCCGTAATTAATTGTCCCTGCTAAGAAACCCAACTCTTCTCTATAAAAGAATTTCTCTTCTACATCTTTCAATTTTGAGTTTATAGAAGGGGATTTAATAGCCGCTATATTCTTAAAAGTAATTCCGATGAAATATTCTTTATTTTCAAAAATTAAAGGGTGAGTTTTTGCAGTTATTAAAAGTTCAAGTATTTTTGACTCTATATTTAAAATAGAAATGACTCCTTCACTAACGTTATAAGATGTCGAAGATAATATTTGACTCTGCTTTTGCTTAGCTTTATTAAATGCGGAAAATAGGTTATTACACTCAACAACCAATTCAAAATCATCGTGTTCAACTTTTAATACTTGCATTAAGACCAGTATGAAGTGTAGCCGCTTTTTTGTAAACGAATTTCCATCTCCTTTAATTTTGAATTTGATTTTCTAAAATCATCAGTCAAAAGGTTTTGCAAATTCCGAAGAACATCACCTGTTTTAAAATCATCACCTTCAATTCTTGATAAAATTTTCATACTAATCATTTCATCTAATGCAATATTCAACCAGTTTATATCTAATTTGTCTTGACTTGCGTAATAACAGTAAATTAAAAACTCATCCCGAACTCTATAGGCTATTTTGAAAGGAGTTCCCTCTAATTGATTATTTATTTTTTGAAGATATTCAATAACCAATTTACTTTCAGGAAATTGATTTACAACTTCATTGCCTGCCGTAAATTCTCCTATTGCTTCATTTCCGGAAATAAAATTTTCAGGATAATCCCAATCCTTTTTAGACTCCTCTAAACCAGCGTTTAAATCAATATCATTCATTTCAAAAGTCATAGCTCTATCAAGAACTTTTCTACTAAATGAATGAGTTGTTTCGTCCATATTTACGGTACCTATAATAATTAAATTATTGGGAATTGAAATTCCATCAATAAATCTTTCATCATTTTCTAAATTCAAATCTTTTAATAATATGGTATAGAGTCTTTCATCTTCAAAATTTGACGAACTAATTAAATAGTCCGAAGCAATTTTCCCTTTCTTTATTTGTCTGGTTTCCACAATACTCAAATACTCGGCGAAGTATTGTTCTACAGGAGCCAAATTCATTTCGTCAAGACATAAAAAAAATGGCGTATCCAAATTTAACCACGCTTTTGCAATAAATTTTAAAAATGAAGTTGTGATATATTTTTCACCATTAATCCTGCTTATATATCCCATCAATTCCGTAGAATCATGCCAATTTGGACGAACAGGAATTAACTCAAAATTACCTGGCTTATTTTTATCCATTTGCAATTCAGGATTGCTGCAAGTTTGATATGCCAAGGTTCTAACTAATCTTGATTTACCAGTTCCTGAAATTCCAGCAAGTAATACAAAAGGTTTCGTTTTTATGGCATTTAAGATTGATTTCATATCCTTTGGTGCATCACTATTAATCGGATTAATAATCTGTTTTTTCTCTGAAGAAATTGTGTTATTAAAATTATTCAAACTTTCACTCAAAACGGATTTATAAAGTTCATTACTTGACAAAGGTAAAAGCTGGTTTATATTCAAAATTCTATTTGAATTAGCTATATCTATTCTTTTTCCATTCAAGTAAGTAGTTTCGCTACTACCTAAACTTTTCCATTCCCATTTTAAAGGAATTTCAATTTTAGATATAATTTTAAGTCTAATAAATTTACTCCATTTGCCACTAACGTGAAAAGTTTTGCCTTCGTTATAAAAAATAGTATCATCGCCTTTTTCTTCTGTTTCAATATCCAAGAAATCCAATTTTGTAAATAAAATCCATTTGCTTGTTGCATTTACTACAAAAACGAAATCATCTAAAATTAGATTTTTAAATTTAGTATTATTCCAATAAAAATATTGCTCATCATCGCTAAAAAGGCTTTTTGCATTTGTAGATGCAGAACTTTTAATCTCATAAATCATTACTTGTTCATTCATAACTCATTATATTTTTTAGCGTTGCCTTTGGCTTTTTTAACTGGATACTTTTCTCTATTTTGTTTAATCTTATCTAATACAATTTGTTTTACATCAAATCCATATTTTTCTGCAAACAAAAAAGTATAAGCAAAAACATCTGCCAATTCTTCTTTTAGTTTATCAACATTTACGTCTTCTTCCTTTTTCCAAAGAAACAACTCATTCAGTTCGGCAGCTTCAATAGAAATTGCCAATGCTAAATCTTTCGGATTATGAAATTGTTCCCAATCCCTTTCATCTCTAAACTTTATTAATTCTTGAATAATGTCTTGAATGCCATCCATTTTATTTTGGTTTATGCATTGTTATGGCCAGTTTATATTCTTCATCAAATGGCAATTGTAGTTGAGAAACCATTTCCGGTATTGCTAACATCCAACTTACGTAGTAATAAGCCAAGATATGGCAACCTGAAAACCGTTTATTAGCAATGCTGCCAATGATATAATTCTTTTGGTTTGGGTCGAAGCCTTGTGTTCCTTGCATAGCTATTTCAAAAGCTATTTTCTTTATTGCATCAACAGGCATATGCTGAAAATACTGTAACGCATCAACCATAAACATAACAACCGCCATATTTAAACCAATCTCCTCTTGCGTATTTTGGAATTTTTCCATTTCCTTTTCTTTAAAAGGAAGGTCATCCTCTAAACCAAAAGGATCTTTTTGCAGATTGCTTATAAAAAAGTCCACATCACTGCGTTTGCGATATTGTTTCTCATTTTCCAGTTGAAAATACCCATCAATTTGCAAATCTTCTGCCCAATGTTGAACTAACTCAAATTCTTCGGAGGGTTTTCGGTTGTCTTTGTATTCGAGGAATTCATTATAAAAGTCTTCGGCTTTGTGCAATTCGGCAGCCGTGGAATTAAAGTCTTTTATAAAATCTAAGCCAAAAAGTACTTTAAACTGTAGCGCATTGACCAAATTATAAATCTTGGATTTAGAAAGTATCGTTGCAGGCGAAAGCTCAATAACAGTCGCATCGGTTACGGCTTTCAAACCTTCTTGTATCAAGGCATAAAGCGATAGAAATTGATATGGCCGTAGTTCGGGAAATTCGTTGTATAAAAAATCCTCGATGAATAAATCTATCGGGGTATTGTAGGCTTGAAGATTCAATCCGTCAAATAATCCGTTACAGAATTGATCGATTGACGCCTCAGGCACCTGCATTTTATGCAATTTTGCAACAGTGGGTTGTACTGTTTCTAAAAAAGCAACTCTGTTTTGTGGTGTAGCGGTAAAAAGGTGGTTTAATCCTGCATTACGGGCTTGAATCACGAAGTCAAGATGCACCAATTCGTGCATAATCAAATGCTCCACCGCAGGATAATGTGGCTTGAAACGAACGAGATGTTTCGGTCTGTTGTAATTTTCGGAAAACTCAATCTTGGCCGCTGTCGGTATTTCAGAGTCTTCTACAACATCAATTTCAGTGCCTCCTTCAAATTCCAGTTGGTGAAGGTATTCACGAAAAAGTGTTTTGTCTGCTCCGGCAATGATTCTCTTCGCCACATCAAAAGCCTGATTTACTGAATTTTGATATAATACGTCTTTATTCTTATTTAGTTTTATAGCTAGTAATGAACTGTAAAATGCAGATTGTAAATCGTTTTCTATTTCTGCAATCATGCCTAAAGCAAAATGAGTATTTGGATAATCATTATTTATCTTAATAGCTTGACAAAAATATTTTTTTGCTTCTTCAAATTTCCCTTGCTGCATAAGGTTTGCACCAATATTGTTAATCGTAATATTGTCATTGGGATTAGCCACCAAAGCTTGGTCATAGTATCTCATAGCTGTGGGAACATCATTTTTGAACTTGGCAAAAATATTTCCCATCATCAACAACGCCCAATTGTTCTTGGAGTCCCAACGCAGAGCATCAATCAAGTAATTAATGGCTTCTTCCTGATTGCCTTCGTCGGAAAGAATTTGCCCCATGATTCGATGAAATTCCGAATTGGTGGGGTTTTTATCGACAAGATTTTGAAGTAGTGTTTTTGCCTCTTTGTAGTTCCCTTTTTCACAAAGGACTACCGTTTTATGGTAATCGGCTTCTTGGGCAATAATAGTTGGGGAGTCAATTTCTATGGTAACCCAATCATCAGTAATGGAAACTTTAGGGGTAAAAGGACCAAAAGTATAATATTTTTCTAACTCGCTGGTTAATAATGCATTACCCCCCCCCCACCACCCCGTGTAATTTTGGGAAGATGGTAAATAGAAAATCGTCTATTTTATGAATGATCTGTATCAAAATTTATTCTTATCGTTTTTAAATTATACTATTTTACTTCATTTCCTATAGGATTTTCAGCAAGTACCAAATGTAAACATTGTTTGGCAACCGTAGGCCATTCTGACGAAAAAAAAATGAGGGTTTGGGAAGAAATAGTATATCATTACACCACCAAAACAGCCAATGGTGATATAAAATAGGTACAAAATCTATACCAAAAAAAAATCCTCATCAAATTCATGATGAGGATTTATAGAATCTGAAACGGGTTCAGATTAAAGAAAGGCGACGACATACTCTCCCACATAACTGCAGTACCATCTGCGCAGGCGGGCTTAACTACTCTGTTCGGGATGGGAAGAGGTGAGCCCCGCCGCAATAACCACCTTAAGAGGTTATAATTGCTTTGGGCAATTATTGTAACAATTAACAATTTATCATTGATAATTAATTACATAATATCTTAACATACTGAGATAAAGAAATTTATCCTGAATATATTTCAGGAACTAATAAAAAGGTTATAACTGAAACAAGTTCAGCATAAAGAAAGTTTCTTCCCCGGGTTGCCCCGGGGAAAAGCGTACATAAGCTTACGGGTTATTAGTACTACTCGACTATGACATTACTGCCTTTACATCTATAGCCTATCAACGTAGTCATCTCCTACGACCCTTAAAAGAAATCTCATCTTGTGGTG